>CAZSZT010000010.1:0-12954 GCA_964611175.1 uncultured Bacteriovoracaceae bacterium | reverse complement strand
GACAGATTTCTTTAAAGTCTCTCGGAAGTCCCATTATGATTTATAAAGTTGCCGGTAATTCTTACAAAATGGCCGGTGGGGGGCATCATGGTTGGGTTGCCTTTATGACGATTCTTGCCATGCTATCCATCACGTTGGGGCTTATGAATTTATTTCCGATTCCTGTTTTGGATGGAGGCCATGCCGTTTTTTTCCTCATTGAGCTTATTCGTGGAAAGCCGGTCAGCGTTCGGGTGATGGAGATCGCCACGCATGTGGGGCTCGTTCTTCTGGTCGGACTCTTCTTATTCGTTTTTTATAACGATATTCATCGTTATGATTTATTCGGCAATTTTTCAAAATTTTTTAGATGAAACGTCTTGTTTTCGATACGTCCACCGCATGTATTGCGGCAGGAATTCTTACGGAGAAAGGATGGCTTTCTTCCATAAAACATTTCGAAGAAAAACCCCAGCAGTCCAAACTTCTTTTTCGAGTTTTTGAAGACCTTTTAAAAAAAGAAAATCTGCGTTCAGATGAAATCACGGAGCTTGCCGTCGGAATTGGTCCTGGATCTTATACGGGATTGAGGGTCGGATTGACAGTGGCCAAGGTTTGGGCGGAGGCTATGAAAATTCCGCTCTATCGTTTTTCGTCGCGTGATTTTTGGGACAGAGAGCTGAAATTGGAGGATTTTCAACGGATTTCTGACCTTATTGGTTTGTCTCCAATTTACGAAAATGATCATTTCGCTTAAATCTACGGGATGAGAAAAGAAGACCAGACCCCATTGCCGTCAATGCTTCCCAGAAAGAGACGGTTATCACGTGGCGTTTATTTAGTGCCATCACTTCTCACGGCGGCGGGAATGTTTTCGGGCTTCTACGCCATGATCTATACCTTTCAGTCAGTCCTTTATAATCGAGAGGATTTCAAAACGGCGGTTTGGGCCATTGTCATTGCAACTTTTTTGGACAATTTAGATGGGCGTTTGGCGAGACTCATGAAAGCTGAATCGGAGTTTGGGTTTCAATTTGATTCCATTGCCGATATGGTTTCGTTCGGTGTGGCGCCGGCCGTTTTAGTTTATGGTTTTTCGTTGATTCATTTAGATCGTCTCGGTTGGATCGGAGCCTTTTTTTATCTCGCTTGTGCCGCGATTCGATTGGCTCGTTTTAATGTTCTTTCGAGTGAAGCTCCTTCTCGAAAATATTTTAAAGGATTACCGTCACCCGTAGCCGCGGGGGGCCTGGCGGTTACACTTTTAATGGCTTATCAGTTTTTACCAACGGGATTCTTAAATTATGGAATGCTCATGGTTACATTTTTCCTTGGCTTGTTAATGATTTCGAATGTTCGATTTCGTTCTCTCAAAGATTTGGATTTTAGACGATATCGAATACAGAGCTTCCTACTCGTTCTCGGTGTCTTGATGCTTGTTTTTATCTTTCAGGAAAAGACCATCTTTGTTATGTTCATCGCCTATTTATGTTTTGGGTTAATTGAAGAGCTTATTTTATTTAAACGTCGACGAAAATCGGATCCCAATGTCCCGTTTCTTCCTTTCGGGGATCGATAAGGGGGCGACTCCTAAAGAGGAAAAGACTGGGTTCGGAATTCGGTTTGAAAGATTTCTCCGTTGATTTTGTAATAAACTAAAATTTTTGATTCAGGACCTTTGAGCTCTAATTCGGCCGAAAGATAGGCAGTGGCCGATTTCTCAATTTCTTCAACGAGACGACTGGAATCGATTTCAAATTGTAAGACGCTCTGATGAGGCCCGGTGCAAAGCTCCGCAGCTTCTTGGAGGAGATGTTGGTATTTTTCCTGACCCGTTTGCCGATCTTGTTCTCGCAAATGATCCAAACGGCCGTGTTCGAAAAGATGGTGGTACTCATCGACGGTTAGTCGATTGGCGTCTCTGAATTCAAGGGTGCTTACTTGATAAGTCTCCGGACTGGATGGACTCGGATGGATGATTTTTGCCGTGATAATTTCCGGGGCTCCGAGGGGTGTTGTAAAAAAGAGAATAGTTTTTGGCGTCTTCTCCAATTGATCTTCTCCGTTTTCGTCGATAACCGTGCGATAAACATCTCCAAAGCACGCTTTTACGATTTGAAGAGGGACGGACTTAGTCGGAACTACGGATACGGCACCCTCGTCGATTACGTCCTTTGTTTTAAGTGAACAAGCCGCCTGCCTATCCGAAAGAAAATCATGGAGTTGATAAGACGCGTAAAGGCTTAAAATGAGCGCTATAACAGATACGAAAGTAAGAAGGTATTGAGATTTCCCCGTTTTCATGATCATTACCCCGGAGGCCTTACGATGCAAATTTTACGCCAGTCGCCAACGCCGAAGAAACTCGATTAAATCCAGAAATCCGCCTTACTCATCGTTCAGCTCAAAGGTCAAACTGAGACATTTGTGTCGCGTATCCTTTCCCTCAAATGTGAAATCCTCTTCATACTGACTCCGTCACCCAAAAAATGGGGTGACGGAGTCAAATAGACGGATTTAAAAGGGGGCTTTTGGTCGGCGGTTGGCCTTAAATATGCATGGATTACGATAGGGCGATGTTTAATTGAGATTGATATGAAGCGTTCTAGTCTTATTTTCCTAGGTATTTTTGCGCAGGTCGCGTGTAGCGATTCTGGGGGGATACAGACCGGCATTCGCGAACAAAATGCTCCTTATTGCGGAGAGGTGAGCGCGGGTTCACGAAACGGTGATCCACGCGAGATGGTTTCGCTTCTTTCGGCCACATACCCAAAACCCGAAACGGGGTTCATAGAGTTTGATCCCAACCTCGGGCTTACGGAATTCGTTCTCAATTCCGTTCCTATGTATAAGATCAGATTTAAGGTTCAACCCTTTAAACTTCAGTATCCGGGAGATCCTATTTTTGAGGGGTTTCAGTCTCGAAAAAACGCCACATTAATTCTTCCTCAGGCTGATTTTAGGAAAGACGTTCTGGTTTATTCTTCGGCATTCGGGACCTCTAATCCGGTTGGGGATCCTCGAACGTCAGAATGGGATCAGTTTCCGGACAAAATGAGATCCAAGAATCAAGTCCCGAGTTGGTTTCATGGCACAGGCGGAGACTCTGATGGAAGTGATTTCGTTGACACCTATTCAAATGTTGCAAGTGATTTGAAAATTCCCATTTTATTTTACGATGTTGTCCCCCAAAGCCTCATTTTCAAGCCGGATATTCGAGAAAAACTTAAGAGACTTCAGGAATCTTCATCCGAAAATTTTCTTTGTGACGATTATGTTTGTGAGGGCGATGTGGTTAACGGAGTTCCCAATGTCGTCATCGAGGACACACCCATTCATCAGTGTCTCAACAACCTCACACAGATCGATACAGAGAACCGGCTGATGCATTTTCCAGGAATCTATTATTCCATAGCCGCTGATCGCGCCATCGATGCTGCCGAGGAAGTTTTGAATCAAGTCTTTGGAGCGGGGACCTTTGATTATTCGGAAGGAAATCTGAAGGTCGTTAATTTTGGGGGTTCCAAGAGGGGGGTCTTTACGAGAACTTCCTTGGCGGTTTCTCCAAGGGTCGCGGGAGCCTATTCTGGACATGCGAATGCCGGAGGCTTTGACTTGATGTTTAGATCTCGTCTTCGACTTTGGCCAACAACGTACTTTGATTTTTCAGGTCAGCGTATCGATGACGTTTATCTTGGAGCCAATTCCCAACTTGCCGTTTTGAGGAGCAATCCCGATTGGGAAGCCGCTTATGATCCGTACCGATGGAGGCCGGAAATCCTCGAAGGAAAGAGATTATTCATTCAGGCGGGAACCCGAGATACGTATTTCAATTCGGGCGCCGAACTGTATTACTCTTCTTCTCTACCATCTCATACGCAGTTTCTTTACGACATCAACTATCCTCATGGTAGTGGAACTGTCGATCAGGCGGTTTCCTTTAGAAACTTTGTGAATCAAGTCCTGAATGCCGCGCCCATGATGCAGTTAGACGCTCATTACTATTTCGACTCCGGTAAAGTCGTCGCACGAATCACCGGGGTAGAGCCCACAGAGGTCCAATTGTGGTGCACCGTTGATTTGGGTGAAGAGCCCGTCATCAGTCTTCGGCAGATTCAAATTTATAATCCGGATGGTAGTCCGAAGTTTGAAAACGGTCGACCCGTCTGTGCATCCTTAGGACCTGACTGGCATACGTTAGCTCCGGACTTACGTTATGCGCGAATGGAATCCCATCCAATGACGAAAACAGAACCAGGATATTATGAATCTCAACCTCCGCCGGCTTTAAATCCACTTTACGATCAGTATCGGTATTGCCTTGTTCGAGCCTATCAGGGTCTCGACGGCCCCGTGGTCACATCAAAGGCTTTGATGAACCAAAATCTTTGCTCCGAAAGTTTATTGCCGTCCGTAAACCCTTAGGGACATTCGACGCGTTCGTCATATAAGGCTTCCACCCTATCCTTCTTTTCGAGCCACTCCGCCATGACAACTCTCAGAAATTCGGCGTTGGAAACTTTTAAAACGGCCACTTCCTCTGTTTGAATCCATGTATACCTCACTCGTCCGTATCCCGACTGAACAACAATTTGCCGAGAACCGGATTCAGGATCGGATCGGTTGCCATTTTCAATGATTCTGGAAATCTCGTTGGGAGAAACATCTTCCGTGGCCGTGCGAGTAACTTCCCGAAGCTCTCGTTGGTAGAGCATGGCTGTTTTTACAAAACCCATTTTTTCCCACCAAACATCCGCTTGATATTTAAAATGATTATACGAGTTTTCCCAGGGATCTAAAATATAATTAAATGTCCTCAATTCATCCGTTGTGGAAGTATCCCTACTGTAGGCAGGATCAGCAATCGCGATGGCCGCATAAACCAACCAAGGTGAAAAATAACTTTGGTTTTCCAGGTCCGCTGCAGCCTTAATGTGACCAAAACGTCTTTCCCAATATTCAAAATACTCGAAATCCCGAACTTTCTTTTGATAGTCGTATTCTGCATTTTGACGATAACCGGAACGAATATTACTTTTTTGAACAACCGAATGCCAAAGCTTTTGGCGGTTCATTTGATCGGCTCGTTGGGCCCAGCATTCGATGCAAGCCTTTTGATAGGTTTTTAAAATTTTCGATTTTTGGGAGATTCGATTCTGAAGAAGGCTGCGTAGCTCTTCCAACGCCGCTCCCACCGGAATAGTTTCTGAATCCTCCGCAGCCGTTGATGGCTCCGGTGAAACGTCGTCAAGCTTCGTTTGAGCTTGAGTCGTCGCGAAGGAAAAAACACAGCTGATTACAACAAAAAGAAAAATTTTAAAATAAGCCATTGGAACCCTATCCCTGTTCTTCAACAAATTGACTTTTTGAGGTGACCCAAACACCTTAAACCCTAATAGGGTTTAAGCAAATGTAGGCGGCGAAAGTAAAGCGAAAAGCTTAGGCGGAAAGTGGAAGAGGGGTATGGAGGAGTCCTTCAAAATACCGGCCCAGGACGTTATGAAGTTTATCTAAGGATAACACCTCTTCGCTAAAGAGTTGTTCTTTCACTTGTTTCTGGAAGGGGAGACCTTTCAAATAGCCGACAATATGTTTTCTGAAAATATGAGAGGAAAGCTCCAATTCATAATGTTGAATGATCAATTCGTAATGTCTCAGAATCATGCACAAGCGTTCTTCAATACGAGGTTCAGGAAGAGGGGGAAGGCCTTTCATGGCGGCATCCGCTTGACGATAAAGCCAAGGATTTCCAATGGCTCCCCGGCCAATCGCGATTCCGTCGCAATTTGTTTGTTCGTGCATCGCTTTAGCCGATTCATAACTGACGATGTCTCCGTTTCCCACTACCGGAATCTGAAGAATTTCTTTAAGGCGACGTATATGATCCCATTGGGCCTTTCCGCCGAAAGCTTGAGCACGAGTTCGTGCATGTAAGATGATAAAATCGACTCCCTCGCCCTCATAAATTTTTCCGACCTCTTCAAAGTTTAGGGACTGACTATCCCAGCCCGATCTAAATTTTACCGAGAAGGGAAGATTCGTCATTCGACGGACGGATTTCACGATGGACTGAACGACCGAAGGATGTTTTAGAAGATTTGAGCCGCCACCACAGCTAACGACTTTTTTGGCAGGACATCCCATATTGAGATTAATGCCCGCCGTTTGGTGATTGAGTAAAACATCAACGGCATTTTGGGCTAATACGGGGGTCCCGGCAGCAATTTGAGTAAAGAGATCCGAGTCGCGCCTTCCGAGCATCCGTAAGGTTTTATCGTTCCAATGGACAAGGGCATGAGAATCAATCATCTCCGTAAAGAGAACGGGAATTCCAAATTCTTTCATCAAAATTCGGTAGGGCGGGTCAGTATAGCCAGCCATAGGGGCCGAAAAAACTCGTCCTGGAAGTACGAACGCCACCCCTATTTCTCACTGGAAAAACGAGCGGAGGTCGAGTTATTTTCAAGCGTTTTATGGCTCAAATGGCTTACAAAAGGCGCCTGTGCCCCGCCAAGGTTAATGCGACGTTAAGAATTGGTCCGAGGCGGCCCGATGGATTTCATCCTCTTGAATCCCTGATGCTCCCCCTTCATTGGGGAGATCGACTAAGTGTTCGGCTGAAACCCTCCCGTGAGACCAAAATTGGTTTGAGATGCAAAGGGGCTCGAATTCCGCAAAAGAAGAACCTTGTCTATCGAGCGGCTGAGAATTTTTCGGAAAGGTTTAAGATTCCTTTTCATGCCGATATTGTTTTGGAGAAAGTTGTTCCGACCGGGGCTGGTCTAGGCGGAGGGAGCAGTGATGCCGCGATGATGCTCAAAATTTTGCAGTCATGGTCCTATCGATCTTTAAGAAAAAAAATTCCGGATTCTAAACTCTCGATCCTTTCGGCTTCGTTGGGGTCCGATATTCCATTCTTTTTATTGAATGGTCCGGCGTGGTGTACGGGAAGAGGGGAGAAATGCCGTCGAGTAAAACTTCGTCGATGGCCGTTGGTTCTTGTCTTGCCGTCTATTTCTGTTCCTACCCCTTGGGCCTATCGATCACTCTATCGATATCGTGGACCATCGTGGTTAGGTTGGCCTTCGCGGGGGCTTCCATTATGGACGAAGCGGCGGAATCAAAAAATTCCTGCCTTGGAGACTGAGTTTGAAGCGGTAATTTTGAGGCTGAAGCCGGTGCTTAAAAAAGTTAAAGTCGCGCTGGCCCAGGAGGGAGCGTTAGCGAATTCAATGAGTGGATCAGGATCAGCGTTTTTTGGTATTTTTAAGAACTTTAAAGAGGCTAAAGCCGCCGCTCGTCGACTTCGACGACGAGGTTTTTGTGCCGTTGCTACTCAGACATTAGAGGCGATAGACAAAAAGACAAAAGCCTTTTAGTTTTGTGACTACCGCATTGGGGAGTCGACAAGCGGTAAGTCAGCAGTCTTTGACACTGCCATTCGTAGGTTCGAATCCTACCTCCCCAGCCATTTTGATGAGCCAGAAGTCATCGCGGTTTAAAGAGTTCCACTCCATGCTGAACACCCAGCCAGTAGTAATCTTCTAGGGATTCGGATCCTCTAGGTCTATGAACTACTAAGCCCTCTTTTCTTCGCCTTTCCGCTCGGTTCGATCCGGGTGTAGCATCAAGTTCGATCCAATCCAGCTCTGGCATGACGGTGCGAGCATTGGTCCACATATGGCCATGAGATCCTTCGTCAGGATGAAAGTAGTCACCCCAAACCGGATGAATATCATCCGGTGTTGCTCCGATTTCATAGAGCACGCCAGAAAAGGCACAATTTGAAATGCGACAGTTTCCACTCAACAATCCTTTGCTTGCGCCGATAAGTAATCGTCTTGGAGAAAGTGCGTTTTGAGCTGGCAGATTTTTAATTAATTCATATAGAGGAGTTGTGCCCGAGAGCATTTTTTCATCAAATTGTCCTTTGTTGAACAGACCTTCTATGGCCAACATTAAATTCCACTTTTCTCGCGGCGACAGCAGACTCCACGGCGTCGTTTGGCCCGGGGTAGGGAGCTGGAGAGCATAGTAGGTATCTTCTGGAAGGTTTGAGTAAGCTCTGGAGTTTACGATCAAATAGTGGAATGTTGTCTCCGGAGAATTCAGGGGAACTAGATAGTAGGGATAAATATTTTCATTCGAAACGGGGGGAGTGGGCACAGAGGCCAATAGTTTATCGACAATAATTTGAATCCGTTCTTCCGAATGGCGGTTGGCATCGCCCAGTAGAGTTACAATTTCTTTACAAAGCTGGTTTGGTAAAACAAGCGTAGGAAATAATAGGATCATCAAGGCCAAAACCCGCCGCATGGTGGACATGGATAGCTTGGGGTTGTTAATAATTCAAGCTTTCTTGACCTTTCGGATCAATTACCTAATTTTCGTCGATCCCCGCCGTCTTTTCCACCGCACCGAATGCTCAACGTTTGAGATCACAATTTGTGACCTCAAACAAAGAATGATCCTCTCAATAAGATAGGGAAAAGCCAGACAAATCAGACAAACTAAGTGGGTAAGCCCTTAAAAAGACTCACTTTACGCGCTAGCCAGTCAGACAACTTCTCAAATTCACATTGACCATGATATACTATCAATAATAGTATGTAAATAAATGGGAAAGGCGCGGGTTCTTCGAGATGAGGTCATTTGGTTTAATGAGGCACGATTCGAAGCTCGCATCACGGTGCTTGATGTTCCAAGAAGTTCCAAATTTCCAGATGGGATTAAGCTTAAATGCGTTCTTATTGATGTTGAAAACGGAATTCCAAGAGTGCTTCTCGATAATCATGAACCGCACGGCTACCACCTGCACACAAAACTTCCCGAAGATAAAAACTATCGTGTTTCGCTCGACATCAAAGAATACAACGAGGCCATCCGACTGTTTATGAAAGAAGTAAGGAAAGTGATCGAATATGAAGAATAAAAAAGCTCTCATTATCGGGTTTAAAAGTTTAGATGAAACCGAGCGCGATTTATTGCAACTTCAAAAGGACAGAACGTCACATTTGCAGCCTAAAAATGTAATTTTTTTTGATTCGCTAAATTCATTCAGAGGTTTTATGACGTTACAAAAGCTAGAGCTGCTTACGCTCATCGCTTACGCCAATCCGAAATCCATTTATGAAATTGCTCAAATGACGGATCGTGGCTTGGCGCCCGTTCAAAAAGACTGCCAAATGCTTGAACGCACGGGCTTTATCAAATTTGAAAAGCAAAAGAGTGGGCGAGGCTCGCACACCCCTAAACTTAAATTTGATTACGACCGCATTCTCGTGCAACTACCTGAACATCCTTATGAACTAAGGTTTCGGGCCGCTGCTTAACTTTTGTCGATTCTCGTCGTCTTTTCCACCGCACCGAATACTCGCGTACTACGGTTATTGGTTCGACTAGGCTAGTACCTCCCCAGCTTAATTCGCACCCAAGCGAAAAGCCTAAAAAGGTTGCTTATCTGCTTCTTTTCTAATCTGGGAAGGAACCGAATCACTTTCGATTATTTTATAGGCTCCATCATTCGAAACCGAATACCAAGTAAATCTTTTCGCTACGAGACTGGGTCCATTATTAACTCTTAGGAAAGCAAGATCTGGAAGTCGTCTCTGCCATTGCGGAAGAGCCAATCGAAAGCAGTGTCGATAATGTAACGAGTTTTAAATTCATATCAATTTTTCCTTGTTCCGTTCTTCAGTTTCAGTTGCCCGTCGGAAAAATGTCCGAACAGTTTCAATGCCATGAGTTAGCATGGTTAGAAGAAAAAGAGAAGGGGGGCTAAAAGTGGGACTCATTCCCGACTCTCAACCGCCCCTAAGGAGTAGTCGGGAGTCGAGAATCTAAACCTCAATCAAACGCATCTAGTTGGGTAGCGAATCCTACCTCCCCAGAATTAGAAAGGGCCAGAGATTGTTTACATCTTTTTCTTGCATTGCTGCCTCCCAAGCTTTTTTCCAAGAAAAACAAGGCGTCAGCGCGATTGCTATCTATTTCTCTCCCAGTTCAAAAAAATCAGTATTGAAAACAAAGCATCTCTCGCTTTTCGAATCTTTGACGGTATCGCCGAATTTTCCCACCAGATCTACCATCATACTTTTTAGCTTATGTGCATCTTTATCAGAAATAGTCACTAGAGAAGAGTAATGTAAAGATTCGGCATTGTTGCGTTCAATGGCTGATAGGGCGCGTAAGCGCCAATTCGTATGGTGTCGAATAATCATGGAGGCATCATTCGACAAATGAATCCTTTTTTTTCTAATACGATAGCGGTCATTTTTTTCTTCCAAAATTCTCATGCTCACAAGGTCACGTAAAATTTTGGAAACTGTGTCAACGCTAATTTTTAAGTAGTGAGCGATATCAGATTTATTTGAAAAACTTGGAATCATAATAAGTAAGTGAACGGAGGAGTAAAGATAAGACGAAAAATAAAGGGATTTCTGCTCCTCGCTTAAGCTATCTGCAACGGGAAATCGATCTTTCAAATTGAGGCGACGGTGAGAAAGGGCTTTGAGTTCCTGAAGAAGATTTTCCCGGTACGAGGGTTGTTGAGCTTTGGCGAGATCGAGAAGAGTCATGAAATATTTCTGTTCAAGTTCTGAAAGTCCGAGAGAACGACAAATCTGCCAACTTTGCTCACGGCTGAGATGCACTTTTCTGGTCAAAACCTGTGATAGAAACGACACCTGCATACCCCCGCTCGCCGCCATTTTAGAAAGAGCCCCCCTGGGGGCTGCATCAAGCCATTTCCTGAGGAAATCTTTATAATTACCGTGGTCAAAAATGCTGTGACTTTGCATGAGGAGAGTCTATAGCAGGGCTTAAATATTTATATAAGTTAAAAATGAATGTTTATAATTAATAATAATTAAAAGCTGGTTTTTGGGACTTTGTGGTATGACCTTCCTTAAGAAGGAGATTGGTCATGAAGACGTACGCACTGATTTTGAGTGGATTGATTCTCGGTCTTTCGTTCAACGTGAATGCTCAACCGGTCGAGAGAATTCCTGGTGGGCACGTTAGCGGCGGGGGCGAGAGAGAAGAGCAAGAGCTTTGTAAAGAATATCGAGATCCATTTCGAGACTTTTTACAATCTCCACAATTTCCAACCCATATTCTTTTAAACAATCAGATTAACCCTGCATTTCTCGACGGAGTACTCGAAAGCCTACGTATCACAACTGTTACAGAAAAAATTCCCGGTCTTCGCCCGGGAGATAAAAACCGATCGATGCGAAACTATTGGGAAGGGAAAACCCCTCGCGTAGATGTTGACCTCTCGGAACTTGCATTGATTGGAGACGAAAAAGAGAAAATAAGACTTTTTATTCACGAGTTTCTGGGGCTTGTCCGCTTTGAAAATCAAGAACGTCTTGTTGACGACAATTATATTATTTCAGGCCCGCTTACAGTTTCATTCATTTCCTTCATCAGGGGAGAAAAGAATTTTGAGGCGCTCTCAAAAAGAAAAGATCGTTTGTTTTATGCCTATCAGAAGCTCTATACAATTTCGCCGGCACAGGGAGACTATTGGGCTTATTCGACCTCTCGGGTTGAAGGTCGACCGCTCGATCGAGATCCCGAATATATCATGCTTCCACGAGCTAAAGGCGTTGGCGTTTATTTAATTTCCCCTCACGCGAAATATTTTACCTATCAAGTAAATTTCAAATTTGGTGAGGACCATATTTTCTTTTTGCCTTCAGAATTCGATAAAGAAAATGGCTTGGTTTTGGCTTATTATTCTGCACAACCTACGGCACAGGGCTCTACAGCTCACCGCTATGAAGCCGTTGGAACTAATGTTGATATGTATTTTACGAAAACTGTTTTGCCGCAATCAGCGCACCAGGTCTTGAAGAGTAAAGATCCAGGTAAAGCTGCAGAGATGGAAGCTGCGGGCGAACTAGATGCCGAAGCTCAAAAATTTTATGAGGAATTCATGTCAGCGGAAAATGGGGAGCGTCTCAAAACTTATCTCCATATGATTAAAGAAACGTCTGTTTCAACCGGCTTTGTTATTGATGAAGAACCAGCATTGCGAAGAATGCGGGATATCATGGTTGCGCGCCTCTTGGGAGTGGATCAAGAACTGAGAAATATAAAAGAGGAGCTCGAAAAACGTATCCGAATTTTCACACAGTGGAATAAAGAAGGTTCGGGTGGGGCAGCCGAAGCGCTGAAGCATGCGGAAGATACTCTGAGTGCACTAAGCGGTAGACGATCAGCGGCAATTGAGGCTTGTCGATCGACTCAGGATCCTATGCTTTTGCGAGCGATTGACGAAATAGAAGGAATAAGGACAAATGGAAATTTAATTCCAAATCAGAATGGAGCGTCATCCTCTTCCAAAAATCAGGATCCCATTTTTAAATCCGTAAAGCCAGAAACTGCAAATTTAAACGAACCTCCTAAAATAAGCATTCCGGTATCATCAAAAAGGGAAGAAGAGGGCGCCATTGGTTCTTATGTTCCGCCTAAACGCGAGAACATAAAAGCGGATTATCAGTATGGAATGCCGCATTCGGATTCTGACCGCCAGCATTCGGCGTGGGATCTTAAAAAAGCTCGCAAGATTTATATCGTTCGTCAGGGTGCGGAAAGAGAGAATTATCCAAAAGACGAGCCTTTCGATTACTATTCGGGAACAAATTCTTACGTCGCAAGAATTGAGGGTGTGTCTCGATTTTTCAAGATTGATTTCAACTGTTTTCGAAACGGACGAGGGGGGATGAAATTTGAAATCTATAGCTTGAAGCAACTTCTGGGGGCGGCTCGTGAAAAGGAAGCAGAAGAAGAATCGCCCATTGGAATGATCGGCGCCTATTGGTATGATTTTCACTCTAAGGAAGCATGCGATGGCTTTGTTAGTTATCTAGAGAAGAAAGGGAAGCAAATTTCCTCGGAAAATCCTGTTGAAGTTCTTGTCGACGGCAACGCCTTTTATAGGGTTGTGGAGATTATGGGCTATTAATA
>CAZSZT010000009.1:6634-13162 GCA_964611175.1 uncultured Bacteriovoracaceae bacterium | reverse complement strand
CCAGCAGGCGCGCGGTGTTCTCCGCCCGCTCGATAAAAGTACCCAATCGTTAATTAAATCTCTTCCGAATCGATCGATCTATGCAGAGATGTGGAAAGAATTTGAAAACCTTCCGATCCATGTTTTCATCGAAAAATCGCCGAGCCAATTCGAATCGATTTCGGGAGAATCCATTGAAGAAATAAAACAAAAAATACTGGTTGTTTTACGCATGGGGCAAGCGGATTCGATTCTCTTGGTCGATGACGAATTTAGATTCTTCGACGACGAAAATGCCTATCCTACCGGGCATAGCACGCTCTTAAGAATCGTCAGCGGATTAGCGGTGGCCACTCTCGCCGGAGACGCTCTCTTTAATGCTTCCACGGTCCGATGCGCTGCACGTCTTGCAAGTTTGGGGCGTTTTTCTTTTCGAAAACAAATTGGTGCCTGGAGGCTTGCGGAACTGGGAACAGCGAGTGCGATTTGGATTCTTTCTCGACATTTCCAAAAAAGGCTCGATTGGAATCTTTCCGTTTCCGGCTCCAAACGCCGCTTAGAGCGAAATTTATTACTTTATGCGACCTTAAGTAAAAGAGAATTCTCACCGACCGTTCATCTTCAACAGATCATGCTTGCGGATTTGCTTCTTTCTGATTTTTCGGCAGCCTCTTCCTCAATCGATGCAAAATCGGCGTTTGTGATCCAACAGATGAAAGAAAAGCAAAGCGACCTCGTCGCGAAAATCAGAAACGAGCGCCGAAGCTTCGACGATCCCGAACGCCGTCTTTATGACCCGCGCCTCGTGGAAACACCTCCTCCAATTTCATGGCCGCAACTTACGGAATATTTTCAGTTACAAAAGGGCGGTCGCCTCAAAGATCAAAAGGACATGAATCTTTCCGAGAGAGCATTAGCCTCTCGCCTACAATCGGACTTAAGAGACGTCTATCTTTTGCACTGGAATGACAAGGCCCGAAATGCCTTTTTCCAAGAAGTTCGAGAACAAATTCCTGAACTTTACCGTCAGAGTTTAAAAAAGGCATTTGAGGAATCATCGACGGCTCAGTCACTTGTTGGGGCGACGAATCTAGGAATGTCGATCGAATTCACGGCGGATCAAATCTATCGGGAGCGTGGCACGAATATTCCCAAAAATTATTTTGAGCGTCTCTTATTTGAAATGGGATTTCTACGTTCCCTATTAGAAAATCAAAACCTCCGAAATCTTTCTCTTTCCGGGCCCATTTCCTCGTTGACCGATCTTGAACAAAAACGCCTCCTTCAGTTTCAACTGGCCTTGGACGGAAAATTTTACGACCTCGCGAATCTTTTAACCGAAGAACTTACCGACGCCTGGAGGCTTGAGTTCGACCTTGCGGCCGTTGGCGGAAACAAAGAGCGACTCCAAGAGCTCCAAGGAGCAATAGAATATATTGTTGATCCGGAGGATCTACGATCTCTGATTCGTCCCTAAGCTGACATCCGAAGAATCCCTTGGATTCCATTCGATTGGCTGGTGGAATTTCATTCTGAGGGCTTTCGCTTTTTGGAACTTCCATTTTGGGCGGGCTCCAATCGGAAGAAACAGGGGGAGGAGCCGGAGATTCTCTCTCAGGGGGTCGATAATGAAAAACAACGGACGCTGGATTCTTCTCGATTTCGAAAAATGAGTTCATGGCTTTCACTTCAAAACTATAAATACCCGGATGGTCCGGGCGTAAATCCAAACCTCGAAGGTCCGAAAAATCGCTCCAGTAAAATTTCTTTTTTCCGTCTCGTTCGATTTTTCTATCGAGATCAGAAACAAGCCGCCAGCTATACAGATATTTTTCGCCTTCTAATTCCAAGGTTGGTTTCCAGGAAATATGAATCGTTTCATCTCGAACCTCCCGGCTTGGTTTCTCGACAAACAGAGTCGGAGAAATCTCCTGTTTGGATAAACGTTCAAAACGTGGCGGTCGCAAAAACCACCCGTAATCTTGGGGTTCAATCAAGCCCTGCGCTCCATTTGGTAAAAACAGAAAATCCTTCAAGACAAAGTCATCTTCAAAAAACAGGGTACCGAGGTCTTGATAGGTCCAAAAGGGTCGATGAAGAAGATCGGACAACGCTCTCAGTATTTCATTTTCCGCTTCTTTATAACCTTCCATCTGAATATCGAAGACGCCCTTTGATTCCAAGCGACGATCGGATGAACGAGTTTCAAATCTCAAACCTAAATCTAAGATTCGCGGTCCCAGTGTATCTCCGAGAGGAATGAATTTTTCGTTTAAAAACTCATGATTACGCTCGAAAAATTGTAGTTTTCCCTGGAGGCGAACCTGCAATTGATCCTTCCCCAAACTCAGTCGAGGAGACTGCAGAACATGGAAATTTGTCAGCGGCATTCCCGAATAAAGATTCCTCAAAACTCCATTGGTCACACAAAAACGGCCCGCGGTCCAAAGGCCAAAACCCAATAAGTCCATGGCTTCCGGCGCAAGATGAACGTTTACTTCCGATTTCCCTAACGACGGTTTTGTTTCCCAACGGGGAAAAACCCCCTCCGAAGGCCGACTCAACAGATCGTCTTGTAGAATCCATGTGTTCTCGGTTTCCGTCGCGAGCGAAATTCCGGCCGCGGAAGAACGAGGTGCCATGGTTTGAAGTTCTTTCAACGTTGTTTCAATGCAGACATCGGGTTGCTTCAAGAGCAAGCGGGCATCGAACCCAAGTTCAAGACCATCTTCCACGATTTTCACTTTCGAAAGCCTTGTTTGAAGACTGATATCGGTCGATTCCGGTTGAGATCGATCCTGTAGGGGAAATAAAAACGCCAGGTCTTCGGCAAAATAAAAGGTCTTAAACGCTCCCGTCAGGGTATCCGACAAAACGGATTCGATGAGTTTAATGGTGGAGGGAACGAGTTCGACTTCCGTCACGGATTCCAAGGCTGAAAATTCCTTCGTATCGGGATTCCAAACTTTCTGACGAGGATCGACCGTTGTCATGATCACGCAAGGCGTTTCCGGACCAAAAATTTTACAGGGTTGATTCTTTCCCATTTCCAGTCGCAAAGGCGTATCCGCTTTGATTCGAAATCTCCACATTCCAGAACGATCCCTTTCAAAGGCCAGACCGACATCAATCGTAAAGTCATGAACCGTTCCCGATTTCAATTGAACGACTTCGTCAAAGCGCCGAATCGGCATTCCCGCATTGTAAATTTTATTTAAATATCGAACCTCGCCAATATTATGGACCGGCCCTCGAAGGATCGCTTGATCCACTTTCAACCTCAGTCTAAAAACTTGATCGTGCGGGTCGAAGACGAGAGTTTTTTCTTTGAAGTCGAAGGATAACTCTTCCGCCTGAATATCGCTCGTCATTTTAAAAACGGCATTCAGCCCTTTGGCCGCTGTTTCATCGCTGAAATGCGAGGCCATCCATCTGAAAAACCTTCCTTTGGATTGCGCCCATTGTTGAAGATCGATTTCCTTGGGTTCGACGGATATGGGAATGATCATGGGTTCGGGGCTCGGATAATCATACGAACGTCGAAGAGCCGCAAGAGCATCGTCCGTTAAGACGAGTTTCGAACGGAGCAAGAGAGAGGTTAAAACTTCAGCTTTCTCCTCGGTGGATCCACTAAAAAAATTTTTGATTTTTTGACTTTCGTCCATCGCACGATCAGCTTGCTGATAATGCTGCAAAAAGCCGGCGAACACATCGGAATTGATAAAAAAAGTCAAAGCATTCCTAATCCAGTTCGTGGAAGCCGAAATGTCTTTATGAAGATGCCGATTTTTAACCAATGTTTGGTAAGAAACGACCGTTCCTAAAACACGATCTTTTTCTAAGCGCACCCCCTCATAAAGCCGAGTCCCATCGATAGAAATAATCGGATGGCCCTCGGCATCCGATAAAGGATGATAAACAAACTCATCCGTTCCTAAAAGGGGTTGAAAGCTGTTGTCTTGCGACCACGCGAAGGTCGGAAAAAGAAAGCATCCAACCACCCCCCATTTGAATAAAAACATATTCCTTTCTTGTTAGCCAAAATCCCCCTCCTTGAAAAGAAAACCGTGGTCCTCTAAATAGCCCTTTTCAAGGCCTCTAAACCCCCGTAATCTCTTGTTTTATATGGAATGGGAAAATGATCATTTCTTTCAAATGGCCCAACGACAATTTGACCAAGTCGCCGAGGCGATGAATCTCGACAAGAATGTCGCTCGACGATTACGCGCTCCCGATCGAGGAGTTCTTATCAGTATTCCAATACGAATGGAAAATAACCAAGTGGAAGTTTTCGACGCGTATCGCGTTCAACATAATGATACGCGAGGACCCTACAAGGGAGGCATTCGTTATGCTCCCGATGTCACTCTTGGGGAAGTGGCGGCGCTTGCCATGTGGATGACATGGAAATGCGGGGTCATGAATTTACCTTTGGGAGGCGCCAAAGGGGGAATTAGAATTGATCCCACAAAGTATACTCGACTCGAACTTCAAAGACTCACGCGACGATATACTTCTGAAATGGTGGGCTTTATCGGACCTCAGCAAGATATTCCGGCTCCCGATATGGGAACCAATGCTCAGATCATGGCCTGGGTCATGGATACCTATTCACAGTCAAAAGGTTATGCGGTTCCTGGAGTCGTCACTGGAAAACCTATTCCGGTGGGTGGCTCATTAGGTCGTGTCGAAGCGACCGGTCGCGGTGTCGCGTATACGATTATGGAAGCGGCCAAACATTTAAATATGACCCTCGGGCCCGCAACCCGAGTGTCCGTTCAAGGCTTTGGAAATGTTGGATCTCATGCCGCCGCGAAACTTTCGAAAATCGGATGCCGAGTTACGCATATTTCGGATGTCACGGGTGGCTATGTGAATGAGAAGGGGTTCGATGTAACCCATGCCATGAACTATATTGTTGAGCGAGGTTCATTAGCAAACTATCCCGAGGCCGATAAAATTAGTCAGACAGATGTTTTAACGGCACCGGCGGAAATCGTCATTCCCGCCGCGACGGGAGGCCAGGTTACGGAAAGCATTGCTAAAAATCTTAAGTGCCGAATTCTTGCTGAAGGTGCGAACGGCCCAACAACCAATGAAGCGGATAAGATTTTGATGGAGCGGGAGAAAGAAATTTTTGTTATCCCCGATGTTTTAGCCAACGCCGGCGGTGTCACCGTTTCTTATTTTGAATGGGTTCAGGGTCTTCAAAATTTCTTTTGGAGTTCTAAAGAAATCAATCGAGAACTTGCCAAACTC
This sequence comes from uncultured Bacteriovoracaceae bacterium, assembly GCA_964611175.1. GTDB lineage: Bacteria > Bdellovibrionota > UBA2394 > UBA2394 > UBA2394 > CAZSZT01. Next base: position 7,924 of record CAZSZT010000009.1, on the reverse strand, counting down.
ATGACGAAGGCATTCGAAGAAGTTCTTGCCATTAAAAAAGAGCACAAAGTCTATATGCGAATCGCGGCCCAGATTTTAGGTATCGATCGAGTCGCTAAAGCCATGCTCGCGAGAGGGTTGTATCCGTAGAGATCACTACTTGGCACTGATTTTGCATACTTACCCGATATGCGTCATACGCGTCTGAATGGTTTTTATTGCTTAAGCCTCTCTTCTCGATTTTGTCGGTTCCTGCAAGCGGCCACCGCCTTAGTGATTCTGTTAGGATTTATTCCCAGGGACGTTGAAGCTTTAAACTGTAAAACTCTCTTGGCAGAACTGAAACATGAATCAGTGACCATATCTATGAACGTATGAGAATCAGATGGCCCAATTTAGATCTCTCGAAAAAATACTCTCTTCTATTTGAACACGACTAACCCTTCGAAACTTTAGTTTCCTTCCTCCTTAAAAATCTTCTACATATTCATTTCTTTCTAACGAACTGGTCCCGGGAATAAACTTTAAGAAGAAAAAACGATAATTTTATATCTCAATGCAGATGATGAGCTAAGAGCTTCGCGAGAAGATTCAGATCGTCGAGGCGCGTGATCCATTCGTCGCAGCCGTTAACGTTAAGCCGCTGTAGGTATTTTCCATTCATCCGATTGAAATTTTAAAGTTACTGATTTTGTTCCCGCTTCTTTTGGATGCAAAATATTAGAAAGCGCATCTTGGAGTGCTTTGTATGTGCGTTTTGGCACCCCACGTAAACTTAAGTATTTAAGGCGAATTTCTTTATCAAGTTCATCAGAAACAGCGAGATGTCCATTTTCAACTTTGTTGAAATGAAAATAATCAAATTTCACTTCGTTTGAGAAATCCGACCCAGAATAGCCGAGGGCAGTACGTAAAAATCGAATTTCTTTACCAGTAAGCTTAAATGGTTTTCTTACAACCGCCTCAGCAATCATTCGATGAAGGCCTTCAGGACGAGGAATAATAACTGACTGCTGCCCGCAATATGGACATTCCAATGCGGGAATATTCATAAGAAAAACGTTATCAAGACCTGACTCACTATACTGATAAGAGGATATTTTTATGTTTTTAAAAACAACCTCCGTTTCACAGGCTTCACAAAAATCTTTTTTCTTACTCGACATCTGGCGCTCTCCCATCCTTTGTCTTTCGCCATGCAGTGATAAACACGACATAGCCAATTCGATCAAAAGTCATAACAACGTTGAAAAGGTCAGTCTCAAAAGCATACCGATATTTATTCGACTTTTCGTGCCATTGAGACTCAAC
>CAZSZT010000009.1:0-6624 GCA_964611175.1 uncultured Bacteriovoracaceae bacterium | reverse complement strand
CATCCAAACTCTGAATTACATTCAAAAGATCATTCGTTATGATACCTCGACCTTGAAGTTGTTCTTTTCCGTCTTTTTTTCCAAGGCGATAACCATATACCTTTAAAGCTCGAACGATCTTTTTCCTGAGTCTTTTGAGTGATAATGGTTGCGGCCGCCTTATTGTCATATTACCAAGTATTGTTAATTTGTCAAAACCGCCCTATTTTGGCTAGTTTTATTGCCTATATTAAGCCCAACCCCAGTTCCCCAAAAAAACGACGAGAGACGAAGGGGCCAATTTTTCCCTGGAATAACCTTTACGAAGAAAATGGATTTTTGATCTCAATGCAAATGATGAGCTAAGAGCTTCGCAAGAAGATTCACATCGTCGAGGCGGGTGATCCATTCGTCGCAACCTTTTTCGTAGCCTTGGCGAATGACGTCTTTCGAAACATTATTGGAAATAATCATGACAATGAGTTCGTCAGTCTTCGCTGTTTTCTTGAGTTTCTCGCAGACGGAAAGCGCATCGTCTCGAAGATTGCGTTCGTCCAGGAGAACCCCGTCCCAGTCACCGAGTTTCAGAGCTTGCTCTAAAGAAAAGCGACTATCAAACAAATGAACTTCGATGTCGTCGTCTTGAAATTCCTTTTGAAGATTTTCAGCAAGCTCCTTGTCGGAACTCACGAGAGCCAAACGTCGCATGCTTCGGCCGTTTTTGAGATTCCGATAATCGGAAATCTGAACGACCTTTTCTTGAGTAAGAGTCTTAAGCGCTTTGCGGCGTGACTTCATAGGTCCACTTGATTTGATTATAACGAAACTTTGATTTTCCTAAAAGATCCACTATCTAGCGTTAAGCTCTAGAGAATCGCCGACGGCGGTGTTCAAAATAGTCTAAAAGGTTAAGCGAGGCTTCAAAGCTCGCAACTCGATTTCGGTACGGCAAATAATGCGGCGTTACAGCATATATTCGTTTGCCCATCTTAGGAGCCCTGGAACGTCGAAGGTGCCACTTTGAAAGTTTATCCATCCATGCGGAGAGCCGTGTACGGGGCTCCTGAAAGCACATAAGACGTTCAATTTGTCCCCTTTTTACGCAGTCGCCCTGAATTTCTGTCAGCTCCAAAAGACTTGGAACGGGCTTAAACGAATCCTTCGGAATAAAAGGAATGAGTCGTTCCAACATCCGACGACTCTTCTCTATTTCGTTTGCCCAAGATTTTGGGTCATCAAACTCAAGCCAAGTTCCTAAGTGCAAAGACGCTTCCTCTCTTGCTGGATCTCGATACGTATAAAGATTTCGTAAGGTCCAAGGTTTTGGATCGTCCGACATCTCGATATGACAAAATTCTTGAAGAGGCTCCGGAACTTTTACCAGCGGAACCTCGAAACGATCGACATAAAGCCAATACCGAAAACGATCCACCGTCTTCGTGGTCATGGATTTTGCAAGAGTTCTTCCCCCGCCAAGTCCATTCACAATTAAATGTCGAGCCCTCGCATTCGAAGATAAATAAAAAGTTCCCCATCCTGATTTGAGCTGAAGAGGATCGCCCCAAACTTGAACGCCCCACTTGCGGGCTTGCTCCATTAAAAAAGAATTAAAAGGTTGTCGAAGTTTCGGATCCACTCGGTAGCTTTTATTCCCTCGCTTGGCTAACTGTGATAACCAAACCCGCAAGCTTTCTCGACGGTCACGACGATGAGAATAACCTTTCGACGGCTGAACTTGAACCGACATTTCTAAATCAAGCCATCGCTTAAAAGACGCATCCCGTTGACAAATCACCAAAAGATCGTGAACGGCTTTGTTCATGGCTCCTGCTCCGGGCTTTTGAATCATCTCACAGATCCTTCTAAAATTTTGAGAGATCATCGGAAATTCTCGATCGACTTCCGACAGAACTCGTTCGATGGAGCCATCAAATAAAAGGCGATTTTTAGGAAGTACCACCTGCCAGTATTGACTGGCACCTTGTAAACCGGATTCCTCCAAACGAAAAAATCCCGCTCGAAAGAGCAAATCATCGAGTCGTTTAAGCCCGACCTGTACAGGATACGAAACGGGATAGACCTCTTCCGGCGGAAGCTCACCCAAAGCGGACGATGGAATAACCACCGTCGAAAAACCTTTACGCGCTAAGCCTGCCGCAACCAAAAGCCCCTCAGGCTGGCCATCCCCTAAAATGGCAAAATCATAGGATAGTGGAACCATCTCCTAATAAGCCTAACCGTTTGGCCGATGAGCTTTCAAGATCGAATAAGAAGTCACGAACAAGTTTTCTTTCATAGTCATGGACTTTTTCGGTGATTTCCTCCAATGAAGCCTTCGAATCTCGTAGAAAGTCCATTTGTTTTAAGATCGGCCCAGCATCCAAATCCGCTGTCACTTGATGAAGCGTTACTCCTACTTTTTCATCCCCCGCCTCATACGCTCTTCGTATGGAATCGAGACCTGGGTATTTCGGTAATAAACTCGGATGCAAATTCACGATGCATCCTTGGAAGGCCTCTATAAAGGATGCGCTTAAAATTCTCATATAACCCAGTAAAAAAATGCCATTAATTCGATGAGATTGGAGGGCTTCAAGGACTTGTTTCTCGTAATTAGGAAGTTTGGAACTTAAAACAAAGGTTTCTTTGTTAAACGTTCGTGCTTTTTCAGCCGCCGGGCACTCTCGATTCGTATGAATCCAAACAATCTTTTGATTTTGAAATCCAGGTTCCTTTTCGATTTTTAATACGTTTTCAAGATTTGATCCAAAACCTGAAGCAAAAAGAGCCCAGCGAATCTCCGATTCCTCGCTCATGATAAAAGAACGGAATCCGCTCCGGATTTTGACTCAACAACCCCCATTTTATGAATCGGCCATGGAAAGTTCTTGATTTTATCTGCCTCGGAAGCCGACAGAATCAAACAAAATCCAATCCCCATATTCCAGGTGGAAAAAGCTTCACGTTCCAAAAGACGAGCGGCTTCGACAAAACGTTTCACCAGGGAAGATGTTGGAATTTTAGATTTATCTAAACGAATCTGAAGTCTGCTTTCATCGATAGCACGCGGAAGATTCTCTACAAGTCCGCCTCCCGTAATATGAGAAGCCCCTTTTACCTGAATTGACTTAAAGATTTCAAGAAGGGGCTTCACGTAGAGTCGGGTCGGCGCCAGTAAGGCTTCGGAAAGAAGAAAACCATCGAGCGTTTGATTCAAACTCCAGTTCTGATCCTTCAAAACTTTTCGAACCAACGAATAACCATTCGAATGAAAGCCCGTCGATTCGATGCCTAAAACAATATCGCCAGGCACAATTGTTTGTGGATTCCAACGAGCTGATTTCTCCATGACTCCAATCGAAAAGCCCGCTACATCATAACGCTCCGGGGGATAAAAACCTGGCATCTCAGCCGTTTCGCCACCAATCAAAGCACAGCCCGCTTCCGCACAAGCTTCCACGATTCCGTCCATCAAAAGAGAATTCGTCTTGGGATCGAGTTTTCCAACGCCGAGATAATCCAAAAAAATAAGGGGTTCCGCTCCGCACGCCACCAGATCGTTCACACACATCGCCACGACATCTTGACCCACAGCGCGATGAGCTTCTCCGCCGATTTCTTCCGCCAATAAAAGTTTGGTTCCGACGCCATCGGTTGAAGCCACAAAAACGGGTTCTTTCAAATACGAAGGCGCTTGAAAGAATCCTCCAAAATCTCCAATTTCACTTAAGACTTCTTTTCGGTGCGTTTTTTTTACTTTGCTTTTAATCGAATCGACAAAATCATCGGCAAGGGCTCGATCCACACCTGCGTTTTTATAATCCATAAATCATCGAAACGGAGATAAGAATGTCACCGCTGTATCTCCGTAACGTCTTGCTCCTTCTGTTTTCCAATACCCCTCGGCCGTTGAAATCACTTCTCTTTTATCCTGCTCGGCAACGACTAAACCTCTTTTCGTAAGAATCGGATGATCCAACAGAACATTTAAAGTCGCCACGACCCAATCTTCTCGATAAGGCGGGTCTAAAAAAATCAAATCAAAACGATCGCCTCTCTTTTCGAGCCATCGGATGCCCTCATAAACGCCTTTGCAAATGACTTCCGCCTGTTCTTTCACTCCAAAATCGGCAAGCGTTGTTTCCAACTGCCGGGCTGCAGCCAAATGATGATCGACAAAAACGACGGAGCCCGCTCCACGCGATAAAGCTTCAATCCCTAAGGACCCGGTCCCAGCAAACAGATCCAGACAACGAAGTGAAGACCAATCTTCCACCCATTTTGCGGAAAGCTGGTTAAAAATGGCTTCTTTGACTTTGTCCGAAGTAGGCCGGAGTTTCGGAGAAGGTTTGCCGGGAACCGACTGACCACCCCATTTTCCAGCGATAATTTTCACCTCCCTCTTATAGAGGACTGCGACAGAAACGTCCATACCCTGAGATATCAAAGACACAGGCTAAACGGTTTAAAAACGTCACAGGCGGGCCAAAACACCCAGTCCGGGTGGCATAGTCCTTGCTTTCATAAGGATTTGGAGAATTGAAACATCCACTTGGGAGGGAGACTTTAATGCGAACTTTGAACATTCTGGTCACCATTATTTTAAGCTTGGGGATTTCCTCGGGTTTTACCTCTTCCGTTTTCGCAAAAGATATCAAACCGCTTAAGGCGCAAAACGGAAATATTCAGAATCAGGCCAAACAACTTCATACCTATTATTTCGAAGGGGACGGGAAAAACCTTCAAAACTTAATCGATAGTTTCAAATCTCTAGCGGAAATTGCCGATGAAAAAATGAGCGGCGATCAACGCCGGGTATCCCAGTATAGCCGAGAAGAACGGATTCAAAATAGAGTGAATCGGTATATGGATAAGCATTTTAGCGAAGTCGTTGATTCTCAGTTGAAGTGGCTTCGGGATCGGGGGATTAGGTTTTCGGATTTTGCAATAGCATCATTTTCAAATTTAGACCATCTAAAATTCCTTTCCGAATTCATTGCCAATACCAATACAAAATATCTGGAAGTTCAAGAAGGGCAATCCGTTAAAATGTATATAAATTATATTAAAACGCCTGCTCATATCGCCGAAATTTCTAAGATCGTGGGAGCCGATCGAGCTCAACTATTAGGTTATACATCGGCCGAAAATAATGAAACGCCTCGGTTTCTGGTTCCTTTCACGGTTCATCTGAATGGTTTTGCAGCTTCCTTTCCAGGTGCTGCGAATGACTCGGAAATCGAATTTGATGGCTCCGTCTTATCCATAAAACCAAAAGGCTATAAGGAATGGTCAAGCTATAAAATCGATACTGCTACAACAAACCCTGATCAGCTTAAAAAGTTCTTGGATTTAAATTCTAATAACCAGACGTCGGGCGTTTACGCCCAATTCCTTCAGGATATCGTTTCGGGATTAATTACGGAAGTTCGACTTACTAAACTGAAGTCTCTTGAAATGTCGGATGAAGAAAATGTAGCGATCATTATTCCACAACAAGGAATTCAGTACAGTGCAAGCCTCGATGAGCTTAAAGACAGTCTTGCCACCGCATCTTACGTTTTCTTTGGCGATGGCAAAGAAGCCGCGAACGCCCTTGCTTACCTCCATCCGATCTATCGACAAAATCTGATCAAAGAAGGGCTCGAAGCCGAAAAAGTTGAAACCGATACCAAAAAAGAAATGTCTGAAAAGGAACGAAAAGAATATTTGAAAGACCTTGAGAAGAAACAAAAAGAAATCGAAAGACAAATCAAAGAAAATTGTCCTCCAGGTTCAGGCGGTTAAGAAACGGATGGGAGAAATAAAATGAAATCAAAAATCGTAAGTCTAGTAGCGATAAGTCTAATGACGAGCTTAAGTTTAGAAGCTCAGGATGTTCCTCGATTATCGAAGAATATTAGCAACAGTTACGGCGCCATCGTTGGTACGAAGCAACTCCTTCGAGCCTTCGTCAAAGGCGGATGGATTGAAGACCGAGGTTATTTTCAAGATCAAGCCATGCATTCAGAAGCAGAAGCTCTCTGGGCTCAATTAAGTGCCAATAACTATGCCGAACTTAACAACGCCATTGAAAATTATGGTTGGAAAGAATGGGCCAACGCCGTTCCGGATTTTATGAAAGAACGAGGGGTCACCATCGAATTGCCGAAAAGCAAGGACCTCGCCATGGATCCTCTCGCTCAATTCGTCATGTATCTCCCTCTTGTTGGTGAATATATGGGCGACAAGAGTAAGGAAAGCTCTTCCATTGTTATTCGTCCCTTCGTCAGCCAAGACTTGGCGGAAAGGATAAAAGAAGTTCGCGGCGATAAGGCGAACGTCCCCGATTATTCGAAGGAAATTCGAATTGATGGCGCGATGATGATTACAGAAAGAGAAGAACCGAGAGAAGAATTACTAAAGACGACGATTGATAAAGATCATACAAGCTTTGAGATACCTCGCTTAATCTACTACCCATCGTTTATTGAAATTGAAATCAGTAACAACCATGGTCAGCGTAAAGTCACCCGCGGACTACCCTATATGAACGGAGATAAAATGGAATATCGATTTTCAGATATTCCGGATGGCTATTCCGGAATTGCAGAAATGAAAGTGAATTACCCCGGCGTTAATCATTATGGAAACGCCTCCATGGAC
>CAZSZT010000008.1:0-13169 GCA_964611175.1 uncultured Bacteriovoracaceae bacterium | reverse complement strand
TTCAGGAGGGCCTTGCATCCAAAGATTTTTGGCCATGATCGATTGGACAAAACTCAACCATTCTTGATTCACGGGCGCGGACCATAAACTTTCCGCCCATAAACGGCGAGAAACTAAATTCATCTTTTGAAAAAGGGGAAGAGCTTCCTGGAGAGGCATGGTAAGATTCACGATGAAAGGCATCACGGCTTGCGAAACTCGAAGGGAAGAATGGTTTAAACATTTAAATAAAAAATTTCGTTTGTTCTCCCAAAACATCTTCGTTAAAAACGGAATCGCTTGAATAAGGCGACGTTCATCCCAGGCCAAGAGGCTTTGATCGAAATGAGGATCTTTTCCAAAAAAAACTTCGAACAGACTTAAGGTCATCTTTTCATCTTGTTTCTCTAAAATAAGATCGAATAAGAATGTCCAATCCGCTGATTTAACGTAAGCCAAAAGCTGTTTGGCAATCTTCATCCGTGCCGGTTGGTATAACGCGTCAATGAGTAGGCGTTTATTTTGATCCTGGGAAAGAGCCACTTCTAACTCCGCCTTCAAGGCTGTTACGACTTCCGCAGGCACCTGCGAATTTTGAAGGAGTTCCACTTTTTTTAATAAAAACAATAAAAGTCCTCCGTGAAACCGTTCTAAAACTTTTTCAAGTTGTAACCGAATCGCCTTCATGGAATAGGCTTGGCTCAGCGCCGACGCCGCACTCGTATCTTTGAAAACCGAAAAATGTTGGACGAAAAGATTAAAATCAACGTGATTGGAATCATAAGTTTCCATCTCTTGCCGTAAACCTTCAATTTCTTCGGAGTTAAATCGAACAATACGTCTGGCCCGATCGGTTATGGCGGAATCGGAGAGCTCTTCTTTTAACGATAAAACCGCCTCCACATTGAGATCGTCAGTCGACTTCATCTCGTTCAAAATGAGATCGCCCGAAGGAAGATCCCATTCATCCCGGCCATGCCAAAGGGCGTTGCCCGTCATTCGCCTCGAGCCACTCGATACTTCCAATGGACGCCCCCCCATTAAAAGATCGTCTTCGTCGTCCGGAAGTTCGTTAAAAATGGGGCTCTTCGAGTTAGCGGCATCCAATTTCGTTTCCGTTCCAACATTGAAAAGGGTGTTATAAAGATAAACTCGAATATTCGGGTGGGCTTGCTTCCAAAGTAATGTGGCTAAATCGACCTCCTGAGCCTCTTGGGAAAGCGCATTTTGACTCTCGAAATATTTTCGAATCATGGTACACCACTCCAAGACTTCCTGCCCTAAAACGGATTTCGTAAAAACAATGGACTTCACACCTTCGCAAAAAAGTTGGTAGGCCAAGGTCATCTCCGGCTGAGAACTTCGATAGACTTCCTTGCCCTGGCAGTAGACCGAGCTCATTAAAAAATCGAATTGTATGGCTTCGACATCACGATCCTTACCGACGTCCGTTTTCAAAGTTTGTTCGAGGAATTTGACGTGGGGCTCCAAAGCTTCCTTACTACCCTTATACAGGGCGATAAGCCGATAAAGTTTTTCTATATTTCGATAGAGCCGACCGGCCGCATGAACAGAACTCATGTTACAATAAGATGCTAGCAGGTCCTATGGAAAGTCCCAAGACGAACGAGGAACAAATTCCTAAAACCCTGGACCGTTACGAACTTTTTGAACGGATCGGCGCTGGGGGAATGGGACTCATTTATAAGGGCGTTGACACTCGTCTGAAACGTCCCGTCGCCATTAAAATTATTTCCGATCGCGTTAAAGATCCCGCCGTAAGAAAAAATATTCGTGAGCGGCTTTTTAATGAAGCTCGCGCCGCAGGTGGGCTCTCCCATCCGAATCTTGTCCAAATTTATGACTGTGGAGAAGTCAATGGACTCGCGTATATCGTCATGGAATTCATCGAAGGAGAAACCTTGGAAGATCTCTTAAAGGCCAAAGGTACTTTAAATCTGGAGGAACTTCTCCGAATGGGCAAAGAACTGGCGGCGGGCCTTTCCTTTGCTCATAAAAAGGGGATCGTCCATCGCGATATTAAACCCAGCAACATTATCCTGGAAGCAAGTTCCGGATTAGCCAAGATTTTGGATTTCGGGATTGCCAAATTCGTCGATGAAACGGAAATGAAACTGACGTCCACCGGTATGGTCCTCGGCAGTACTCACTATCTTTCTCCAGAACATATTATTGGAAAAAACTTAGACGGGCGCAGCGATGTTTTCTGTCTGGGGACTCTGCTTTATGAGGCGTCCACGGGAATTCTTCCATTTCGGGGTTCTAATTCGAGCACGATTCTTTATAAAATCGTGCACTTCGATCCCCAGCCCCCTCATGAAGTTCGGTCCGACTTACACCCGGCATTTTCTTCCGTGATTATGAAATGCCTTCGAAAGGCAGCAGCGGATCGCTATCAAAAATGCGAAGAAATTGAAAAAGAAATTGTTGAAATTCAAACGAGTCTTTTGACAGAGCGCCAGACGGCATCGGGGCCCCAAAAATCCTCCCATTCGGTTCGTCTTCGATCTCTTGTGGTGAGAGATTCTCAGCTATTATCGGCTCTTCAGACTCATAAAAAGCTTAGCACTCAACAAGTCGCCCAATTGAAAGGCAAGGCAGCGGTCGAGACTCTGCTCCGTGAGGACACCCTTTCCGAGGACGATATTTCGAAAACCATCGCGGAATGCCTCAATTTACCGTGGATACCACGTGGGCGCTTGAAGTCCGTGAAAATCGCCGATACCGCATTTAAAGTTCTTCCTTTGGATACCATTCGAGAACAGCGTTTTTTGCCGTTCTTTCGTGACGATAAAAATAAATCTCTCAGTGTCTTAATTGATGGAAGCAGCGACTTTCAAAAGGATACTCACATCGTCGATCTTATGGAGAATTTCCAACTTCAATTTTATGTTGGCGGCCGGCAAACCATCGATCGCTTGATCGAATCTAAATCCAAACAATTTGAAACTGGAAAAGTTACGGGAAAAATTACGTTCGTCGACACCGGCGAACACATCGGCCCGACGGACTTTGCCGACCGAAGGGTTCTTTTGATCGATAATCATATCCACAACCAGGAAGCGGTGATTAAAATTTTTAAGCGAAACGAGAATTCCCTGATTGTGGCCCATGACGTGGAACAAGCCATGATCAAAATTAAAAAAGAACCCTTTGATCATGTTTGGGTTTTTAGACCTTTAGTGGGCGATGAATTAGAATTTGAAACCTTCGTTCTTAAACAGAACCCCGGATGCGAAGTTCGTTATTATGACCATTTAGCTCATGAACTATTCGAAGAATCCATCACCTATAAGAAATTTCGAGAGTTTTTTAATCGAATCGTCCATCTAAACCTCGCCGACGCGTCTCCCGTGCACAAAGCAAAAGCCCTTCATTTTGCGTCTCTCGCTGTAAAAATCGCGCAACCTCTTACGGAAACAACCCGAGGCCTTGATGAAGTTTATTTTTCGGCTCTCTTTTGGAAGTGGGAACGCTTGACGAACGGCAAAGGCAAATTTGTGGATCTTTTCGATGGGGTGTTTCGATTTCGTTATATCTTCGACTGCATCGGAGAACGCTACGATGGACGAGGTCCCATGGGCTTGCGGGAGAATCAAATTCCCTTGGCAAGTCGAGTCGTGACGGCCTTGATTCCATTTGAGACTCTTCATCCAAACGAAGAAGCCCCGTGGACCGACGAGGAAGTCGCCGAGCTTAAACAAAAATACGATCAGTACACTGGAAAGCAACTCGATCCGGAAATCACCTTAGGAATTATCAATTTACTCCGTCCCCAAGCCGAACCCGCCAAAATTTCGAAAGTCGTGATTGTCGACTCGGATCCCCAATTTTCGTCAAAATTAGCCGCTCAATTGAAACAAATTTCAGCGGATGTGACGGTCTATCCCGACGGAGTTGCCGCTCTTGCGGGGATCAAGAAGGAGAAACCCGATCTGATTGTTTCGGAAATCATGGTATCCAAATTAGACGGTTTCGCTTTATGTGCTCGTCTTCGTGCAGATGCTGCTCTTAAATGCGTTCCTCTTGTTTTTCTTTCGGAATCATCCGCTCCGGAACATTCAACAAAAGCCATCCAACTCGGTGCTGACGATTATATTCAGAAATCCTCTGAGCCCCAGTTCATCCTCGCCAAGCTCGAACGTATGCTAAAAAAAGCCAGCTAACCCAAAAAGCTTATTTCTCTAAGTAAACGATTTCGCCGGGTCTGGCCCAGCCGAGAATTTCTCGGAGCTGGCGCTCCATGGTGGCTTCCGAGGGATTGGATAGAAGATCCAAATGAGCTTTCAATTTTCGATTTTGCTGTTCAATTTGATCGGCATTCTGTTGAGTGACGGCCATTTGTTGCTGAAAGACCCATAGATCTCTCAATCCATGATGGGAAAAGATCATGCCGATCACGGCGGCCAAAACCACCGCCGCACCGAAACTTAAAATCCGTAAACCTGATTTCATTCTTACGATCGATAAATTTCCAGAAAAGATTCCAAAAGCCGAACATTTTCACCCTTGAGATTCTGAAACATAACTCCCAATCCCCGGACGTCCCCATCCACCTCTTGACGAACAATAACGCCTTCAGATTTGAAAATAGGGCTTGGATCAAAGAGTTGAAACTGCAAATGCAAAATACTGTAGAGAGGAAAACTTAAGTTTGTATGCAAAAAAATTCCCGTTTCACTTAAGGTGGTACTCCAGGCCGAATAGGATCGATCAAAGATTTTAAAATCCACTTTCTGCTGAAACCAGATTCTTTGGGCCGCCCGCGACTCCGGCGGTCTCTCTTTTGTCCCTTCCTTGAGCATGGATCGGATACGGATACTTACTTCCTCGGGAGGCGTATTGTCTCGTACGTAGCCTTCGGCTCCAAATCGCTTTAATTGAATGAGCTGATCACGATTAACACTTTCCCCCACTAAACTCAAGATAGGCGCCGAGGTCAGCGATTTAATCTTTGTAATCTCTTCGCCGCCCTTGGATGACCGGACGTCTACCAAAAAACAATCTGCCGACAATTTTGAAATTTCCTCGGGTCGGGACAGTTTAATGAACTCCAAACCCGATTCTTTAAATACTGGCTCCCAGCCTTCGTCCACCGCGCCAAGACTGGCCACTTTATTCCCCGCCGACATATTTATTCATTATCACTTTATTTGGAAGAATTAGCAAAGCCGATACCCTTTTCAGCGTGTCATACCCTCCTCTTCGGTGCGGGGCGTCACGGCCCCATCTCGCAGCCAGCTGCTGTATAATAAAAAATGGGGGATTTTGAGAATTTGAATGCGCTAAAAACATCTCTGGAAAACGCTCCGGAACTAACGATGGAAGACCTGATGGACATTAAAATCCCCATCGACCTTTTTGAGTTTCTTCCAATGGATTTTTGTAAACGTCATCAAGTCCTTCCCCTTCGTTTCGATTCGCCATCGGGAATTTTATCGTTCGTCTTTGTCGACACGGAAACAGTCAAAGAATTAGAAAAAATTCAATTAAAAAATGGTTGGAAGCATTTGTCGGCTTTTCGAGTTTCCGAAGATGTTTTTCATTCTCTTTTAACACAATGCGAAAGCCCAGAGGGCATTGATTCCGTTCCAGGCAACGGCAATTGGTCTCTGGCAATTATCGAAAAAGATAAAAGTATCGCAGAGGCGATGCGTATCCTTTTTACTTCTCAGGGCTATCAAATTGTCACTTACGAATCGGAAGATGCCTTTTTAAAACGCCTTAAATCGATATCTGATAAATTTCAGGACGAAGAGGATTTGCTCAATATCGCTGAAACCCAGAAATTGATCCCCTATCAATCCATCATTGTTCGGCAGAAAAATTTGAAAACTCCCAAAACGTTCTGTGATCGGGTCTGGTCCTATCTCCATCACATTCGAATTGTCGTCCTGGAGGACCGCTGGGTTCATCGAGTTTTAGAAAAATCGATGCTTTATTCGAAGTCTTCAGGAGAGGATTTTCATTTCCATTTGAAGCATGAAGACTATTATCATGCCGCTCTCGAATCCCTCAAACAAGGGAATTTATTTCAAGCCGTGGAACTCCTGGAACAGGTCAAGCCGGATAATGCTTACTTCGTAAAATCAAAAGTTATTTTGGGAAAGGCCTTTCTCAAAAAGAAAAATTACAACAAAGCGGCGGCTCATTTTCAAAAAGCCTACGATCATTGGTGTGAAGATCCAGAAGGCATTGTCGATGAAACGATTCTCAAACTCCTTTATCACCTGGCCTACGCGTTCGAGAAATTAGGTCAATTGGACGATTCCTTGAAGCTCTACGAGAGAGTCGCCGGCGAAGATCCCCTGTTCAAAGAAGTCGGAGCTCGAATGGCTCGGGTAAAAGATCTTCAGCGAAAAGCGAACGCCGCGAATGAAAAGAAAATGGGGCTGCCCGCCTTTAGCAGGCAAACCCGAAATCAATCTCGCTATGAAAAAATGGAGGAGATTGGCCGTGGCGGAATGGGAATTGTTTATCGAGCCAAAGACCGGGTCCTTGGGCGGGAAGTCGCCTTAAAGATTTTAAATTCTCATTTTAAACATGATGAAAAAATCGTCGAAACGTTCTTACGGGAGGCGAAATCATTAGCCGCCCTCAATCATCTTCATATTGTCACGATTTTCGATGCCGGAATCGAAGAAGGCAATTACTACATCTCCATGGAATTCATCGAAGGCAAAACAGTTCGTGACCTTTTGAAAAAAAAGCATCACTTTCGATTATCGACGGTCTTGGCTCTTTCAAAGCAAGTCCTTAAAGCTTTAGCTTATGCTCACTCGAAAAAGGTAATTCATCGGGATATTACAACGAATAATATGATGCTGACAGAGAACAAAATTATTAAACTCATGGACTTTGGTCTTGCGAGGGTGGTGAATCAACTTCACTCCGAACAATCGATTATCGGAGGAACACCCTATTTTATGTCTCCCGAGCAGGTGGAAGGGGCACCCATCGATCACCGGACCGATATCTATTCTTTCGGCGTCTGTTTATTTGAAATGCTTTCGGGCCAGGTCCCCTTCCCCATGGAAAATCCTGGCTATCATCACCTTCACACTCCCGCTCCAGATCCAAGAACCGTGAAGAAAGATATTCCTGACGCCATGGCAGCCATTATCTTGCGTTGTCTTGAAAAGAAGGCCAACGACCGTTTTCAATCGGCGCAAGAAATTTTAGACGCTCTTAAAAAAATTCCGGAAGACCAAGAGCCAACATGGGCGATAAGTTCGAAGAAGGTGCGCCCATGATTCTCGTTCCGCGCTTTTACGGATTTGTCCGTGTGTTTGTGATTATTTGTGCCATCACCTTTTTTATTTTAAGCTTTTTACGAGTTTCGGCTCCCCCCTATTACTTCTATGCCAATCAATGGTTTGGACTCCTCCCTGAACTTCTATTCCGAGGAATGATTCATCAGGTTGCCACATGGATTTTTCTTCATGGGAATCTCACCCATCTTCTTTTCAATATGCTCGGTTTTTGGATGTTCGGAAGTTTGCTTCAGGACGTTTGGGGCCAGCGACGTTTTATTCGTTTTGTTTTTATCTCTGGAATCTTAACGGGAATCATTGTGGGCCTTTCCGGATTTTTAGATCCGATCGCCTATGGAATCCCTACCATTGGCGCGTCCGGCGTCGTCTTTGCTATCTTAATGGCCGTAAGCCGCCTCTTCCCGGATCAAATCGTTCTCGTCTTTTTCATTTTTCCGATGAAGATGCGTTATTTTGCTTATCTCATGATTGCCATGGAATTTTTTGCCCTTTGGTCCAGTAATCAACACGGCGTGAGTAACATCGCTCATTTGGGTGGTGCTTTCGTGGGTTATTTCTATGTTTCCACGGGACGAGGAGGAAGGGGTTCTGGCAGAACGGAGAATTGGTTTAAAACATTTTTGGATCGCTGGCATCAACGTAAAATGCGAAAGCGCATCCGACTCATTCGAGTGAATGAGTATCCACGTTATCATTTTGAGGGGGGATCATGAGCACGGCAGAAACGCTATTAAAGGCCGCAAGAAAAAATTCATTTGAGGAGATTAAGCGTCTGATTGCCTCCAAATACCCCATTGTATGGATTGAAAGCTGGGAAGAAGAACGCGTTGAAAACACTTTGAAAAAAGTGGCGGCGAGTGGATTCAGTCAACCCATTCAGTTCTCCGTTTGGTCTGAAACTCGAGGGTATGGAGACGGCAAAGCTTCAAGTATTTTAGATGCTCTCAATCATTTTTTGGCTCAATCCGGCTCCGGAATTTTATTGATTAAGGATTTTTCCTGGCAGCTTGCCCCTGATCACCTTTTAAAAAGAACGTTACGAGACGTTTTTCATCTTACCAAAGGTTCGTTCAAAACTCTTTTTCTGCTGTCACCGATTTCCGAAGTGCCGGAAGATATGTTGAAAGAAATCATTACAATTGATTTTGACCTTCCGGACGAGTCGGATCTTTCGACGATTTTTGATTCGGTATTGAAGGGAGCTCCAAAAATCAAGGTTTCCCTGACAGATGAGCAAAAAATGAAGATGTTAAAAGGTTGTCTTGGATTGACGGGAGACGAAGCTAAATTCGTGTTTCAGAAAATGCTCGTCGGGAAGACGGAACTTAAGGAAGAAGCTTTGGAAGTCATTTTTGAAGAAAAATCGAGAATTGTGCGACGAGACGGACTTTTGGATTTTGTTCCGACCAAACATAGCTTGGGCGATATCGGTGGGCTCGAGAATTTAAAGGATTGGCTTCATGATCGATCGACGTTCTTTTCCAAAGAGGCTCAACAGGCAGGGCTTCGAATGCCGAAAGGCGTCCTCATGACCGGCGTGAGTGGTTGCGGAAAATCTCTCTGTACCCAAGCGATTGCCGCAGCGTGGGGGCTCCCCATTTACCGACTCGATATGAATCGACTTTACGGTGGGGCGCTCGGTTCCGCCGAAGAATGTTTTCGAAGGGCCATTATTCAAATTGAATCCGTGGCACCCGCCATTTTATGGCTTGAAGAAATCGAAAAAGGCGTCGCCGGCTACGAGCAAGGAGATAAAGGAGTGACCGCTCGGATTTTTAGTTCCTTTTTAACTTGGCTCCAAGAACATACGACTCCCGTATTCGTTGCGGCAACCGCAAACGAGATTAATCGGCTTCCGCCCGAACTTCTCCGAAAAGGCCGCTTTGACGAAATCTTTTTCGTTGATTTACCGTCCGAAAAGGAACGCTCTCAAATTTTTAAAGTTCATTTGACCAAACGGGGGGCCGATCTTTCCCAATTTAATTTGGTTGAGCTGGCAAAAGCGACGAATAATTTTAATGGTGCCGAAATTGAGCAATCCGTCGTCTCGGGATTGGTCCTTGCGTACAAGGATGGAAAGCGCCCTTTAGTTCAAGAAGATGTCTTTAAAGCCGCCGGGAGAATGGTTCCCCTCGCCACAACGATGGCGGAACAAATTAAAGATATTAAACGCTGGGCCGATACTCGGGCCGTTCGAGCTTCCAAATAATGGAACTTCCCCTTGAACTTCATCCTTTTGAAATTTTTCGCCATCTCCGGGAGTTCTGGAGCCATTTCCTCAACGATTATGATTTAAGATTCCCGGAGGGTCGTCTCCGTCGAGTTCTTGAACTCGACCGCGATCTTTCGGAATCCGATCGAAATCTTCATGCAACCTTTCTTAAGGAAATGAAAGAAAATAAAGATCTCATATCCTTTTTGGATTGGACCCTCCTTTTTGAATGGAACGAAAAATGGAATCAGGCCCGAACGCTTAGTCAAATCGCGACCCTCCAAGCTCCGTCTCACGACGATGCGGTTTTGAACGCGGCCTATGCCCGGCTGAAAGAAATCGAGCAGGCCATAAGATCGGATCGTATCGACGATGAGCCCTCCTTATGGAAACTCCTTTGCTTTCGATGGAAGTTCGCCGCTCTCCGAGATGAAGCCGATTATTTGATTTCCCGATTTTCTCTTTCCAGATAAAATTAGCGGTCTGTGTTTATCTTCTTTTTTTGTTTCTTCGCGGTTCTTTTTTTCTATCGAGAAGGTCTTAGCCTTTGCGTTCATTTCATCGTTCAGCCAAAGGTTGTCGAGGGATCTTGGGATGTTAACCTTCGAGCGCGAAGCCGATTTCTTCCCCGTATTCGAGTTCAACTTTCATCAAAGAAATTCACGGACGCGATCTCTTGGAACCGAATAGGCGGTCTGGAGATCCTGATTCATGAAGATTTATGGACACGCCTTTCCGACAATGAAAAAGAAAACCTTTTTATATGGTCCGTGATTTCCGCCCAGAGGCGTCCGGTCTTTTTTCGAATTCTTTTTGGATCTTCTTATGCGGTGATTGATCGCGATGTCCAACTCAACGGTGGGGAAATACTTTCTTTTGTCTCCATGCTTAAATCCGTGGCTCTTTTCCGAACCGAGCATCCTCCGAGTCCGTTAGGCTCTCTTTTGTCTGGCCTAAGTCTTCTTGGACCCGGTCTGTTAGGCTCGCCACGTTCTTTAGAGGACCGAATAAAAGACGTCGTTCAGAGGGGCCAGACGGCTTAAGATAGGAAACGTATGACGAAGGCCAAGGCATCCAAACCAAAGAAAAAGGCAAAGGCCCCCACGCCGAAAACAACGGAACTTGCCGTCGTCGATAATCTTCAAGCCTATTTGCAAACCATCAAACGCCATCCTCTTCTTTCTCCCCCGAAAGAATTGGAAGTTGCCAAACGTTATTATGATGAAAAAGATCCGGAGGCGGCTCGTCTCTTGATTTTATCGAATCTTCGTTTAGTCGTAAAAATCGCCTATGATTACGTTCGATCGGGCTTTCAAATCCTCGATTTGGTTCAAGAAGGAAATATTGGGCTCCTTCAAGCGGTAAGGGAATACAATCCTTATCGAGGAGTTAAATTTTCTTCTTATGCGAGTTATTGGATCAAAGCTTATATCCGATCGTTTATCCTCAAAAATTGGTCCATGGTTAAAGTTGGGACAACGCGTTCTCAAAGAACCTTGTTTTATAAATTACAAAAAGAAAAGGCAAAATTAGAAGCGATGGGAATTACACCTCAAACCCACCAACTGGCGGAGCGTCTCCATGTTAAAGAAAAAGAAGTCGAGGAAATGTCGCAACGCCTAAGCGGCCGGGATGTTTCGCTGAATGCCCCACTCAAGTCCGGAGACCAGGACAATCACGGATTGATTCAATTTATGGGAGACGACTCCCCGTCCGCCGACGAACAAATTTCCGCCCATGAAATTCAAACGGAATTCAAGGAACGTCTCAATGCCTTTGAAAGAACTTTAGCGGGTAAAGAGCTTTTGGTTTTTCGAGAGCGAATGCGTTCGGAAGAACCGAAGACACTTCAAGAAATCGGAGATGCTTACGGCATTACGCGGGAACGTGTCCGACAAATCGAGGCAAGAGTTTTAGACAAACTTAAAGACTATATGAAGCAAAATGCAAAATTCAGGGAACAGATTATCGATATTCCAAGCGATTCTTCACGTTAAAAATGATCATTTTTATTTTTAAAATCAGTTGGTGAAATTTAAGAATGATGAACGGGAGCCCTTCACTCAGCCTATGACCCTTTGGATCTGGATCGGTCACACGAGTTCCTTCGGTTCCAGGAGGAAGAAAATTTTCTTGGTCTAAAGAACTTCGTTTTGTTTCTCCCAACGAACGAAAATAAGCCGAACCCGACAGGAAGGAAAAAAGCCGAAAGATCTGTTGAATAAAAAACCTCTCGTGCTCCTCACTGACTTGACGAACAACCACCGTCTGTCGAGGTTGGCCAAAGGTTCCTTCGTAATAGGTTAAAGGAATTCCAAATTTGATCACGACTTCATAAAGCTTGTTCTGGCGGCGGACAGAAAGAATTCCGCTCAATCCAGACATTCGGCATCCCGCGAAAACAGCCCAGATCGGCGTGTCGGCAATACTCATCGTCGTCGAAACGGGATTCCAGGGTTTAACGATTTTAAAGAGAGGTCCGAGAGGAGCTGAATCGACATGAAGAAGCCCATGAAGCGATTGGATAAGATCCGAGTATTTGAACTTGACGGAAGCTGTCTTTTGAAAGTCCATTTTCTCAAACCGATACTCCCCGGCATCCCAGGTAATGGCTTGAAGAAGCGAAAAAATCATTTGATCGCTTGCGACGGCGTCCAGTTCTTTAGCTGTGCATCCGTGATTTTGCATGACCCAGTCTCCAAGGCGTCGTTGAGGTCCGTTTTGTTTTTGGAATTCCGCCTGAAGATGAAGATATTGATGAAGGTCCTCTTCTTCAATCCAACCTCTCGCCATCAGCATCTGCCCAAAGAGTTCGGAAACGACATTGGATTGCACTCGAAAGACATCGCCATTTGAATACCAAATTTTTTTCTTCTTTTCCTTCTGAGTCAGATAAAGATACCCACTAAACTTTCGCTGATGGAGAGTATTCATGACCTCCTGAGCCGTAATGTTCTCCAGGCGCCCCTCCAACGGAAGCTCCTTCAGGACCGCGCGATTCTTTTCATAGTCCTCGGACACGGATTGCGTAGCCAAGGCCCGAATTCGACCCGTTGATTCACGCATACTCAAACTCCATCGATCTAAACTGTTAAAATCACAGATCTTTCACCCAATACCGTTTTAAGACACTTTTGGGCGCACGACCTTCAAATGAAGAGAGCATTTTTCATGCCAAAGTTTATGGGGAGGCCCCTCCTTAAACTTGCAAAGTTTTTATGAGAATGGATTCTAGCTTTCGAAGTCGTTGCCGAACACCATCTGAAGCCGACTGATAACGTCTTTCAATTTCCCTTTGGATTCTATGAATATCCATTTTCTCTTTAAGTTTCGACGAGCCCTTTATCATAGCCATACAATCCATAAGATCGGATTCTGACAATCGATTGATCTTTAAAAGAATAAATAATGTCACATCGGGTCTGAAAATGACGGCATTTTTCCCCTTGTGAAGAAGGACCAAATGCTTTTTCCAGTCAGGAATTTTCCTCAAAAAATATCGAGCTGCCTGATTAATAGACTCGACCGGCAATTGAAATTTTTCCACCATTTCTAAAAGTTCTAGTGTTTGAGAATCTTCCTTTGATCCAAAGCCAGCAAGATCAATATCATGAGTAACTCTTATTTCCTTATATACAAGCGGGATCAAACTGCCTCCCAGCAAGACCCAACGCCCCTTTAAT
>CAZSZT010000007.1:0-13524 GCA_964611175.1 uncultured Bacteriovoracaceae bacterium | reverse complement strand
TTCATTTTCTCACCCTCCGCCTTGATTAAAGCCTATGTCTTTAGGCTGCCCAAAAACGCACACCAAATAAACACAAATCGGGGTCAAGCTAATTAAAAAGGGCCTGAAAGCGCATTGAAAGAACCCCTGGAACTCTCTAGGATTATTTTTGGCGGATAAGAATGAAGGAACTTACACCACTAGAGCAACTCCCTATTTTTACAACCCAGATCAAAGCTTTTTTGAATTGGAGCCGAAAGAACGCCTTGTGGCCTCTTCCTTTCGGAACCGCGTGCTGCGGAATTGAATACATGGCCGTTATTGGCTCCCATTATGACGTTTCTCGTTTTGGGGCGGAAGTCGTACGCTTTTCGCCGCGCCAAAGTGACTTACTCATGGTGGCAGGAACCATCACCGAAAAAATGGCCCCCGTCTTAAGACAGGTTTACGAACAAATGCCCGAACCCAAGTGGGTCATCAGTATGGGGGTCTGTGCGTCTTCAGGCGGATTTTATCGTGCGTATCATACGGTTCAAGGAATTCAGTCCATTGTTCCGGTCGATATTTATGTGCCCGGCTGCCCCCCGACGCCTGAGGCCGTCATCCAGGGAATCATGAAGCTTCAAGAAAAGATTGCAAAAGGCGACACCCCATCTCAACGCCTTCTGGAACGAAAGCGCATGGCTGAATCGACATCCGGTAAGGAGAGCGCAGCGTAGATCTTGTAGATCTTATAGAGGAGATTCAGTGGAGTATCATTTTCAACTTATCCAACAACTTAAAGAACAATTTGGTGAAAACTCCATCCTGTCTCACGAAAAAGGACTGGGAAATCCAAATGAATGTGTGATGACGCTTCCTCCTCAGAATCTTCGAAAAATTTGCGAATTCCTTAAGAAGCAAAAGAACTTTGTCTTCATGCTCGATATTTGTGGCGTTCACTATCCAGAGCGAGAACAAAATTTAGAAGCCGTCTATCATCTCTTTAACCGGGAGCACAACAAACGCATTCGACTCAAAATTCCTCATAAAGACGGAGAAAAAATTCCAAGTGTCGCGAGTGTATGGCGGGCGGCGAACTGGTTCGAACGAGAAGCTTACGATATGATGGGAATTCAATTCGAAGGCCATCCAGGCCTGACTAGAATTCTTTGCCATCATCAGTTTCAAGGCCATGCCCTTCGTAAAGATTATTCAGCCACAAAAAATCAGGTCTTGGATCGACCCGAAGAATTTTCGTTTCCCCCACTTCCCGCTTCGGAAGACGAAGACATCCTCACAAGTCAGAGAACATTAGTTAATATTGGGCCAAGTCATCCAGCCACTCATGGAACGTTTCGAATCTACTGTGAGCTTGAGGGTGAAACGATCACTCGCGCCAAAGCGGAAATTGGCTACCTCCATCGATGTTTTGAAAAAATGGCGGAAACCCATCGTTATCAGCAAGTGATCCCCTACACCGATCGCTTGAATTATCTATCCGCGCCCATGAATAATGCTGGCTATTGCCGCGCGATTGAAAAGCTTTTGAGTATCGAAATTCCCATTCGAGCCCAATATATCCGGGTCATTTTAAATGAACTTTCTCGAATTATTGATCATTTGGTTTGTATTGGAACGACCTCTGTCGATATGGGAGCCCTTTCCACCTTTTGGTTTTGTTTCCGGCAGCGTGAAAATGTTTACGAACTTTTTGAAAAACTCTGTGGAAACCGAATGCTCACCTCCATCACTCGAATTGGCGGGGTTTACGGGGATATCAATGCCGAATGGAAACGGCGCTGCAAAGAGGTCATTAAAACATTGCGCGCGACGATCGATGAAGTGGACTCGCTTTTAACGAATAATAAAATTTGGCTCAATCGAATGAAGGGTACTGGAATCGTTTCCAAAGAAATGGCGATTGATTACGCCTTTACGGGTCCCTGCGCCAGAGCATCGGGAATTAATCATGATTTACGAAAGTACGAACCCTATTACGACTATGATCGTTTTGATTTTGATGTTCCGGTCTTGGCTGACGGGGATAACTTCACTCGCTATCTCATTCGAATGGAAGAAATGCGACAAAGCTGCCGAATCGTGGAACAAGCTCTGGATAAAATCCCTGACGGCCCGACTCAAGTGAATGATCCGCTCATTGTTCTTCCTCCAAAAAAAGAGGTTTACTCCAATATCGAAGCCCTGATGAATCACTTCATGTTGGTGATCAATGGCATTCAACCTCCTAAAGGCGAAATTTATTCTTATACCGAAGCGGCCAATGGCGAACTTGGTTTTTATGTGATTTCCGATGGAACAGGATATCCTTACCGTATCAAGGTTCGCCCTCCATGTTTTGCGATTTACTCGTGTTTCGAAGAAGTCATTTCGGGAGGTTTAATTGCCGACGCCGTGGCAACCCTCGGACAATTTAATGTGATTGCAGGAGAACTTGATCGATGAGCGCCAATCCAGAAATCACAGTCTTAAGTTTTTCGGAAAAATCTTTGACAGAATTTAAAAATATTTTAAGTCGGTACGATTCTAAACGTTCGGCTCTTTTACCCGTTCTTCATTTGGCCCAAGATGAGTTTGGTTATCTTTCAGATGAAGTCATTCAATATGTCGCGGGCCTTATGGATCTCAGCCCGGCTCAAGTGTTAGAAGTCGTGACCTTCTATCATATGTTTCACGAGAAACCTGTCGGAGAACATCACCTTCAATTTTGCGTTACCCTGAGCTGTTGGATGGCGGGCTCTCATCAACTCTTACGAAGTACTTGTTCTCGTCTAGGAATTCGGGAAGGTGAAACCACGGCTGATGGCAAATTTACGGTGAGTAAGGTGGAATGTTTGGGAAGCTGTGGCTCGGCACCGGTTGTTCAGATTAATGAAACTTATTATGAGAATTTAACACCTGAAAAGCTCAATCGTTTAGTTTTAAGCTGCAAAGAAGGGGAACCAAAACTTCCATGATGGCTTCGACTTTAGTAAAAAAAACAATTCATTCAAAAAATATGCGGCCTATGGCCATTGAGCAAAAACCCCTTTCGGCAGAAAAGCGCATCCTTCTTGAGCACGAGCATGATCCCGATATTCGAAAAATTGATGGTTATGCGGCAAAGCGTGGTTACGAAGGCCTCAAAAAAATTTTTCAAAGCAAAATGAGTCCGGAAGCGGTGATCGAAGAAGTGAAAGCTTCCGGATTGCGAGGCCGAGGAGGGGCGGGTTTTCCGACGGGAATGAAATGGTCGTTTGTTCCCAAAAATGATGGAAAACCTCATTACCTTCTTTGTAATGCGGATGAATCGGAGCCCGGAACTTTCAAAGACCGAGTCATTCTTGAAAAAATTCCTCATATGATGATTGAAGGAATGATTATTGGTTCTTACGCCATCGGTGCCAAACGCTCTTATATTTATATTCGTGGAGAATACACCTATGGCACGATCGTTCTGGAGCAGGCCATCGCCGAAGCCTATCAAGCGGGATTTCTCGGAAAGAATATTTTAAATTCCGGATTTGATCACGATATGGTCGTTCATCGAGGTGCCGGAGCCTATATTTGCGGAGAAGAAACCGGCCTGATCTCATCGCTCGAAGGAAAAAAGGGTTGGCCAAAACTGAAACCCCCCTTCCCTGCCGTCGAAGGTTATTTGCGTTGTCCAACGGTTGTAAACAATGTGGAAACCCTTGCGGCGGCGGCTTGGATTATTCGAAATGGCGCTGCGGCCTATGCGAAAATGGGAACCGAGAAATCAAAAGGAACAAAACTTTGGTCCGTAAGTGGCGATGTCAATCGCCCAGGCGTCTACGAGCTTGAGTGTGGGGCTCCCTTTAGTGCACTTTTAAACGATTGCTGCGGTGGCGTACGAGACGGGAAAAAACTTAAGGCCGTCATTCCTGGGGGTTCGTCCGCGCCCATTGTTACCGCCGAAGAAGCGGCGACGATGACTCTTGATTATGAATCGGTGGCTTCCAAAGGAAGCATGCTGGGTTCCGGCGGAATGATCATTCTCGATGAAAGTCGAGATCTGGTCGAAGTTCTCAAAAATTTGGCGGAATTTTACGCGGACGAATCTTGCGGGCAATGCACTCCTTGCCGAGAAGGAACGGGCTGGGTATCGAAAATTCTCCACACCTATACAGAAGTGGAAGCCCAAAGAGAGGATATGCAGCTTCTTGAAAGAGTTTCTTCGAATATGATCGGAAGAACTATCTGCGTTCTCGCTGATTCGATTGCCATGCCGGTGCAGTCGTATCTTAAAAAATTCCCTCAAGAATTCGAGCGCTATCTTCAAAATCCAAGGACATCGCATCATGGCTAAAATTGTTGTGAATGGAAAAGAAATCATCGTTAAAGACGGAACGAATCTCGTCGATGCGGTTGAAGCAATCGGCATGGATATTCCCCATTACTGCTACCACCCAGGACTGTCCGTCGCGGGTCAATGCCGAATGTGTGTGGTGGAAATTGAAGGAAATCCGAAGCTTCAAATTGGATGTAATATTCGCTGCACCGATGGTCTTAAGGTCATTACCGATTCGCCCAAAGTTCAAGAGGCGGTCAAAGCCAACCTTGAGTTTCATTTGATCAATCATCCGATCGATTGCCCTATTTGCGATCAAGCCGGGGAATGTGGCCTCCAAGAATATTATATGGAGTATGGCAAGTACGAGTCGGCCATGGAGGAGACCAAGGTTTTAAAACCAAAGGTTCAGGATCTTGGCGAGCATATTGTTTTAGATAAAGAACGCTGCATTCTTTGCAGTCGATGCGTTCGTTTTACCCAGGAAGTTTCAAAGACAAATGAATTTGGAATTTTCAATCGGGGTGACCGCTCCGTTATTGGTACCTATGACAACAAGCCTTTATCCGGAAATTATCAGGTTAACACCGTCGATATCTGCCCGGTGGGAGCATTGACTTCCAAAGATTTTCGTTTTGAGCAACGGGTTTGGTTTCTTGATGAATCGGAATCCGTCTGTTCTGGATGCAGCAAGGGATGCAATGTTTTTGTTCATCATAAAAAAGGAAAACATATTTACCGTTTGAAGCCTCGGTATAACGAAAAAATCAATTCTTATTGGATGTGCGATAAGGGTCGCTATACGTATAAAAATTCCAATTTCGATCGACGCTTAACGCAGGCAAAGTTAGCGAGCGTGGATTTACCGCAACAAGAAGCCATTGCCACCTGGGCTTCCGAATTAAAACTTTTAACGGCGACCGAGAGTATGAATGAGATTGGAGTGTTTGTTACCCCTCATCATACCGATGAGGAATTAAAGTCCATTTTTGATACATTCATCGGTCAAATGGGCATTACAAAATTTTATTCGGAAGATATTGAAGCGATGGTGAAAAACGACCACGCGAGCGATGGCTTTCTCCTTCGTTCCGATATTTATCCGAATTCGCGCGGATTCTTAAGCGCAGTCAAAAACCGCAAAGTAAAATTGGGTTCGGTTGATGAAATGCTTCAAGGGATAAAGAAAGAAAATCTTTCGCACCTTATCTTTATTGTTCCAGAGACCGAAAGAATTATTCCCATTTTGTCTGCATTTACGAGTGAAATCCGACCAAACCAATTTGTTGCCATGATGACGCCTCAATATGGGGCTTCGGATCTCTTTTCAAATGCTTTATGCATTCCAAGTTTGAGCCACTATGAAAAGACCGGCACTCTCGTTAATCACGAAGGCGTCGAACAAAAAATTTCGGCTTCGTTTAAAATGTTTAGAGAAACAGACAGCATTCAAAATATTTTATCGCAGCTTTTGTTAGCGCAACAAAGCCGAGCAGAAAAAGTAGGAACATAACGTATGCCAACACTCGAAAGTCGTTCTTATCTTATTGGTCTTATCAAAGGTTTATGCCTAACAGGTTCTCATTTCGTCAAAAATTTGTTGGGCATTACCAAACGCCCAACGATTCAATACCCGGAACAACGACGGCGCTATTCCGACAAATTCATGGGCATTCATGTATTGACCAAAAAGCATAATGGTGAAATCGCCTGTACATCTTGCATGCTCTGTGCAACCAATTGTCCTGCCGAATGCATTCATATTGTGGCCGCAGAATCTCCCAATCCTAAAGTGGAAAAATATCCCGCCGTTTATGAAATTGATCTTCTGCGTTGTGTCTTTTGTGGCTACTGCGAAGAAGCTTGCCCTGTTGATGCCATCCGTATGGGCCGGGACTACGAGCTTGCCGAACTTGCGGAACGAAATTTCGTCGTTGGCATCGACTACCTCATGAACCGCCCTTCGCTTCAAGGAAAAAACATCAGCGTTTTCCACGAGCCTGAGAAGATTGTGGCGAGTTAATCAAGGTGCCTATGAAATGTGGTGATGTTGAAGTTCTAACGCTTGAG
This sequence comes from uncultured Bacteriovoracaceae bacterium, assembly GCA_964611175.1. Taxonomy (GTDB): domain Bacteria; phylum Bdellovibrionota; class UBA2394; order UBA2394; family UBA2394; genus CAZSZT01. The sequence goes on along the minus strand of CAZSZT010000007.1, from coordinate 7,184 downwards.
ACGGGAATGTTTAAACTCGATGGGGGGGCGATGTTTGGGACGATTCCGAAGCCCCTTTGGGAAAAGGCGATTCCGCCCGACGAACAAAATCGTATTCCGATGGCTCTTCGCGTGATTCTTGTGAAGGATCCGAAGCAAAAAAGGAATCTTTTGATCGATACTGGAATTGGGCTTAAGTGGTCGGAGAAGCTCGCCAAGATTTACGCGATTGATCATTCGCAGTATACGCTCGAAGCATCTCTTCAAAAGGCTGGTTTAAAAACAGACGATATCACCGATGTGATTCTCACTCATCTCCATTTTGACCATGCCGGTGGCGCGACGATGAGGGCCGTGAGTGGAGAGATCGTACCCACGTTTAAAAAAGCAACGTACTATGTTCAAAAAGATAATTACGAATGGGCGACGCAACCGAACTCCCGAGAAGCGGCCAGCTATCTTTCCGAAAACTTTGAACCCCTAATAGTGACAGGAAAATTAAAAATTTGTGACGGTGTTGCTGGCTTAGAAAAAGAAATCCGCTGGCCAGGAATTTCAGTAAGACTTTCTTACGGTCATACGATTGGCCTTCAATGTCCTCTTCTTCGATTCGGTGATAAAATTATTTTCTATCCGTCCGACATGATTCCAACGTCGTCCCATATTCCGGTGCCGTGGGTGATGGGTTACGACATTCACGTCATTAAATTGTTAGAAGAAAAGGAATCACTCCTGGAAGAAGCAGTCCGAGATAAATGGATTTTCGTCTATGAACACGACCCCTCGATTCCGGCAACATATGTTCAAAAGGGTTCAAAGCATTTTGAACGAGGGGAACAAATTCATTTTTAAAATGCATCCCTCTATTTTGAGTCAACAATTTTAATAAGTGGAGCGATAGCAATTCCAAAAATGGTAAGAACAGCGGCTATTCCTCCAACACGGCCAAAATGAAGAAGACTGCCCGCATCTGACTTCACAAGAATGCTTCCCCCCAAAAAAGTTGCAATAGAAGCCGATAGATTTTGAAGAGAGGTATTGATACTCATAAATCCACCTCGATATTGTGGCCGAACACTCGATGTAATCATTGACATGACGGGAACAAATCGCCCCGAAGCAAAACTCATAAATAATGTTGTACAAGTAATAGCGATGGGCAACGAAACCATGGGTAAATTGGTTAAAAGGATAATTGGAATGATTGACATGATGGCAATAATCTGAAAAACCTTTAATTTTCCAAATCGATCAGCAAGACGCCCAATTAATGGCGACGTAAAAACCGTGACACTTCCACCTACCAAATAAATATAAAAGAGATCCTTCTCAAACACTCCCACATTCGACACAAGATACGGGCTGAGATAGGGAATAATGAAAAACATCGAAAGAAACATCACGACCGTAAGGGTATAAGCTCGCCAATGCTGCGGGACGGAAATAATTTCGTGAATGGACTTAAAAGCCGAAAACGGCCCCATTTTTGTGATATGTTGGTTCACGCTGGGAAGGCAGAGAGCTCCCATCCATAGAATAAGAAGACTCAGTACACCCAGAAATAAAAACGGGGCATGCCAATCATATTGATTGGCCAAAAAAAGTCCAAAGGGAACGCCGGCAATCGACGCCATGGCAAAAGCGGACATCACACGACCCATCGCGAGGCCACGCCGACTCTCCGGAATCATATCCCCAACAATCGTAAAAATGATCGGAACCATGAAACCTGCAACAACGCCCGCAAAAATGCGAGCGGCTAATAAAAACCAAACGGATGGAGCGAGTCCACACAAAATATTTCCGACAGCAAAGCAACCATAGAAAGCTAATAGAGCCTTTTTCCGATCAAAACGGTCGATGAAGGCTGAGCCAAGAAACCCGGAAATGCTCGCGCTTAAAGTAAACGCTGAAATGATCATTCCAAACTCTTGAGGCGAAATATCGAAGGACCGCATGAAACTCGGTCCAAGCGGCATCATAATGACAAAATCCATCACATGACAAAACTGAATCGCTGAAAGCACGAAAATCATCAGTTTCTCACGCGCTGGAGTCAAAGTTCCTGGTAATGAGTCAGGTACGGCAGCCAATCTGAAATAAAATAACATGTGCAAAGGCGGTTGTCGCGAAATCTTATTGAACTCGAGCGGTAATTCGACCCTTGTGGAGTTCAATATTTAATTTATCTCCTAGGGTGACGTCCGAAACCTTCTTAACAACTTTTTTAGTTTTTTCAATGCGGACGATACTATACCCTCGCTCCATAATCGTCCTCGGGTTTAAAAGCCGAAGTTGCGAAACGAGATGATCCACTTCCCACTTCCTTTTCTCAAAGCGAATCGTTGGAAGCCGTCGTAATCTGTCAAACTGAATAAAAGCCCTTTGTTTATATCCCTGAAGACGCGCCATGGGGGAATTTTGAAACAGATCATTCCGAGAACGTTCGAGACGGAGTCGTAAAGTCGACAATCGATCACCCAAAGATCGTAAGAGGCGCTGATGCAAATCATCCAAGCGCATTTCGGTAAATTCAAGCCGAGACTGAATCTGGAGAAGGCGCTTAACAAGATGGTCCACATGTTGCAAGGTCTCCCATTTATTACACACGACGAGTTCTGCGGCAGCTGAAGGAGTGGGCGCCCGAAGGTCCGCGACGAAGTCCGCGATTGTAAAATCAATTTCATGCCCTACCGCCGAAATAACCGGAATTTTTGAATGGTAGATGGCATGAGCAACAACTTCCTCGTTAAAGGCCCAAAGATCCTCGATACTCCCGCCACCTCGTCCCACAATAAGGACGTCGATTTCTGGAAAAAACCGATTAAGCTCCGAAATCCCCGAAGCAATTTCAGGAGCGGCTCCAGCACCTTGAACTTTCACCGGATACAGAAGAATCTCCAAACCAGCAAAGCGTCGGCTTAAAATATTAAGCATATCGCGGATGGCTGCGCCCGAAGATGAAGTAACAAGGCCAATTTTTCTGGGAAACTTTGGAATAGGACGCTTTCGATCTGGCGAAAAATAACCAAGACTTTCAAGCTTCTTCTTGAGTTGTTCAAAAGCCAACTGCAAAGCTCCGACTCCATCGGGTTCCAACCGTGTAATCAAAATTTGATAATTTCCCCGCGGCGGGTAGACCGTAATTCTCCCAACGGCCACAACCTTAAGGCCGTCCTGTAATTTAAATTTGAGTTTCGCGTTTGACTGGCGAAACATGACGGCTGCTAAACATGCCTTGTCGTCTTTCAAAGAAAAATAGTAATGCCCGGACGGATGGGGTTTAAAGTTACTCACCTCCCCGATCACGACAATATCTGAAAAAGTTCTTTCGAGATTACCTTTAATAAGATCTGTAACTCTCGAGACACTAAGAGGTGCCTCCATTGTGCCGAGTTTGGAGTCACTTAAGTCCGGAGCTGAAAATGCAAGATCCTCCACAAGATAGACTTGTAAGCGATTTATCTGGGGGGGTCAAACCTGCGTCTGGTCTGACATGAAAAAATTAAGTGATTGATTTTACACGGCTTTGCCCCTGTTGCCTGGCACTTAAGTGCCCTGACCCCCGGTTTTGTGGGCGAAGTCGGGGCTGAGGTAAAAGATGATGAGGCTATTAATGAAAGGGAGATGCTTAATGAGGGTCTCGGGATCTGTTTTTAGGATTTGTGGCTCGATCATTCCCTCGTAGATGGCGAGCCAAACCCAGAGTCGAATAAGTTTCGAAATAGGCGCTCCCGATAAAAGCATTCCCTGAAAAAAGCGTTCCATCAATCGTTTGGAGTCAAAGAGTCCTTGCTCCCGATCATGAAGAAGTTGCAGTACGCCGACGGTGATCGCGCCCCAGCTTTCCTCGTCCAGTTCATTAAAAAAATCAACCTGAACATCCAATTGATGTGGCGCAAATGAAATACGGAACGGGGTTTCGAGCTTCTCCAAAATATTAATCCGGAAAGCTTTTTTCATCCCATAACATTTAAAAAGACGTTCAGAAGTGCGTTGAGCTTTATTCAAAAATTCATGATCAATACCCTCGATTTTCGTTAATGGCAGCGCGTCCATATATTTTGCAAACGGCGAAATGGTTTCAATCTGACCCGCCGATTCCGTTAATTGCCAAAGATCATACCGACGTTTCCTATTGAAAGTTGGAATGGCCGCACGAGCTTCCAGATCTCCTCCATAAAAACTTTCCCAAAGAAGAACGCCTCGATAATCCTCCGCTGCCCTCGCCCTCAGAAGTTCTGGGTGTAAGGGAAAGAGCTGGCTTACTCTCTGAACAAATTCAGATCGAATGTGCTGAATTCGAAAATCCGAATCCGGATTAAGTAAAACGTTCAAAATTTCATAAGTTAATGAATTGGCTTCACCCTTATGAAAGACATGATCAATGAATAACCGCTGGGCATCGGCAATCAAACGGCCCCGGAATGCTAAGTCTAAGAGCGATTTTAACGAAGCTTCCTGCTCATAACGATCCGAGGCATTCCACTCCTGAAGTCTCCACTTCCAAGCGCCCTCCCAATCGGAAAAACCTTCACAGATTTCCGCCATTTCACGGCTTAAATCCTTATCGATGCTGGCGTTTCGTTCCAAAAATTCGGCCACTTGCTTACATTTCGCCAAAACCTCTGAAAATGTATGGTCTTTCGACTTTCGATAAAGCTTAATCGTCTCCCGTGCGATTCGAATCTGATCATTCAGAATCGGGCAATCCCCGAATTCGGCCTCTTTAGAGTGAATGGCATTCCGGATGTCCCCCTTCATTTCATACCAGACCGATAAAAGACCGTTCCGAATATAATCCGTATGAAGAGATTGAATCGCCGTAAAAATGCGATGATCCTGCCCGCGTGCCAACTCCGCCTCAATCCATTTTTCTTTCAACCGGTCGTCCGGAACACGCGCCAGGCATGTCAAAAGCAGATCTTGCTTTCCATGAAAGTCTAGCTTTTCAAGAAAGTCTTCCCACGGAAATTCGATTCCCGACTCCAGGGTGGGAGAAAACCGGTCTAAGCTGTCAGAATGTCTATCCCATGCGTAAAGAATCCATCGCCAATGATGAGAATTGAGCTTCAGTCTTGGAATTTTTGAAATATAATCTAAAACACTCTTTTCCCATTTTTCGAAAGTCTCCGAACGAATACGATGGCGGGCATCCCAGGCGAGATCCAAATACGAATCATTGAGAATTTCCTCTGGAATCCCCACCAAAACAAATCGGGACAAAAGCACTTCCTGGCTTTCAGCGGGAGTCAAATAAGACAGTGCTTTGATCAACTCGGTCGTCGTGGGAGCCGCCAAAGCAAGCTGGGATTTAATGAAATCCCGAATCGCAACCGAAGTTTGAATGAAGTTTTTTTTGAGATCTTCCAAAACCCAGCCTAATGGAATGGGCGCACGTTGAACCGCATACTCATAAAAATCTTGAGAACAACCGACCTGTCGAAGGCGATCGAACCATAAGACCTTGTTGGAACTTCGATCAAAAGCCCTTTCCAGATTTTTGCGAACCACCGAGGATTCACGTTCATTTTCAGGCCACCGCCGAGGATCTTGCACCTGATGATCTCGATTCCGCAAAGACCATAAAAATAAAAAACGCTCTTCCATGGGAAACCGCAAAAGAGCTTCCGTAAGATATCGAGAATTCATCTCGACTCTAATCTGCCACAAACTAAGGGAATTCGGATCGAGGGTTGAAGGAATCTCCGTCAATTCAGAGGACGAAAAAAAAGACCTCCAAAATGAAATGAAATCGGGTTCCAAATGAGGTTCTGCCGCAAAGACTTTTTCCACGAGAAAATAAATAGCCGTGGAACTCCATTCATAGCCGTCATTCCAGAAAGAATAACCAAACATATTTTCGCTTAAATGCTTAAGATCCCAATGAATGACTTCTTTCATCGCATCTTTGAATTCCCTTGAAAAACCATCTTCGTCATTCTTGAGTTTGGCCAATCTAGCAGCAACGGCCTTCAAAATTCGTTGCAAGGTAATTCCATCACGATGCGAATAGGCATAGATGATTTTTTTGGAGGTTTCGGCATCTAAAAGACGTCTGCGTATTTCTTCGAGTGCCTTATGAACCCATGGATCTTGATAAAAACTCTTAAAAAATTTTTTCGAAAACGCCGAGCTCTTTAATTTTCGATCGGCATGATTTCCAAGCAATCCATTGAGTTTCGCGGTTCTTGGAATTTTTTCAATCTCCGTTAAATCAAACTCACTAAGATTCGGCAAAGCTCGTTCCAGTAAAGACGCCGCAAACTTTTCATTTTCCGAAGATTTTTTAAGATAATGGCAAAGAGGCGCCCAATCGCGATTTTCGTAAGCCTCGTAATATCGAAGGCTCTGTGGAAACTCTCGGGGTCGCGCCAAAGGTCGCTTGCCGAGCTTCCAAAGCATGATCCATGCGGCTTCTTCGTATCTCGGATCCCGAAGCGCGTTTTGAAAATGAACGATGGCTCTTTGCGGATCCGGAGACTCTCGAAGCGTGATCCAAGCCAGCTCCCATGTATAACCGGAACGGGCTGAATAAAATCGTTTAAGTTCAGACCAATCCTGCGAACGGATCAGCTCCGCTTCAACATCCACTTTTATTTTCCTACAACTTCTGCCGTAACTTTTTTCTGAAGAAACTCAATCGCTTTCGCCAATTGGAAGTCTTCTTTTTCTAAAGGGCTGAGTTTAGCAAGCTGCTGAGCCTTCTCATTTTCCCGGGTTTTCTTAATTTGAGCTTTATTTTCGAACTCTTCTTTCGACAGCTCATTTTTACCGATGATATGTCCAGGAAGATCTCGTTCTTTGATCATTTGAGGTTCTTCCAAATCGCCGACCACGACGTCAGGAGCAATACCAAGACCCTGAATCGTTCGCCCGTTTGGCGTATAGTATAAGGCGACCGTTAATTTAATTCCTCCGCCGTCTTCCAAAGGAATGACGTTTTGAACGCTGCCCTTTCCAAAACTTTGAGTTCCCATAATGGTTGCTCGCTTTTGATCCTGAAGTGCGCCCGCGACAATTTCGCTCGCCGACGCACTTCCACCATTAATCAAAACGACGACGGGATAATTCGCCTCTGTCCCCTTGCTAACCGCAAACTTTTTATCAACTTGATTTTTGTCACGACCCTGAACGTAGACAATTAATCCTTTATCTAAAAACACATCCGCAATTTCCACGGCCTGCTGTAAAAGGCCTCCCGG
>CAZSZT010000006.1:0-13827 GCA_964611175.1 uncultured Bacteriovoracaceae bacterium | reverse complement strand
CTCGAAAATCGGAAGTCTTTTCGACGGCTGCGGACAATCAAACCAGTGTCGAAATTCATGTTCTTCAAGGGGAACGTGAAATGGCCCGAGATAATCGAACACTTGGACGTTTCTTCTTGGAAGGCATCCCTGCGGCACCTCGTGGAATGCCTCAAGTCGAGGTTACCTTTGATATCGATGCGAATGGTATTCTTCATGTTTCTGCAAAAGATAAGGCAACGAATAAAGAGCAAAAAATTCGTATTGAAAGCTCCAGCGGTCTAAACAAAGACGAAATTGATAAAATGGTGAAGGATGCCGAATCTCATCGAGAGGAAGATAAGGCGAAACATGAACTCATTGTGGCACGAAATCAGTTGGATAATTTAATCTTCCAATCGGAAAAAACGATGAATGAAAATTCGGCGAGATTGGATTCGGAAGTTCAAAACACTCTGAAGGCGGCTCTCGAGAAAGGTCGTGAAGCTCTGAAAGCGGAAGATTTGAAGGCCATTCAATCGGCGACTCAAGAGATTACCCATATCAATCATAAGTTGGCGGAACAACTCTATAAATCATCCGCAGGACAACAAACGGATGCGACATCTGAACCCTCGGCGGCTGGTGGAGACGGAAGTACGCCTAAAGAAGACAATGTGATTGATGCCGAATTTACCGAACGAAAAGACGGCGGACAGACAACTCACTAGACAATCGTCATTTTGCTTAGGGGATAACGTTCTTCGATATAGCGCGGAAGAAAGTTTGGGTCGGCGTCTTTGGTGAGAAAATCCGTAAAGCCAACTTGCAGGGCTTTTGCTTTTGTTTTTTCGTCCCCAAAACTCGTCAAAGCCACGACGGGAATTTCTGGGTATTCTTGTTTTAAGATTTTAACCGTCTCATAACCGTCCAATTCTGGCATGATGATATCTAGGAAAACGAGATCGGGAGAAATATCTCGAACAAGCTGAACTCCTTCTTTGCCATTAAAAGAGATGTAAACATCGTGTCCGTAAAGTTCGAGACACCATTTCGCATGTTCGGCGGCAAGCTGATTATCGTCAATCACGGCGATTCGCAACTTCGGCCTTTTACCCAGGGACAGAGGAGGTGGGGTGTCATTCTTACTCGACATTAAACCCCGATGATGAGCCGCCAAGGGGAGCCGAATTATAAATTCGGCGCCATGAGTTTTCTCGGAATTTTTAACTTCGATGCTTCCCTGGTGGAGTTCGACGATTTGCTTGGCCAGGGCTAAACCAAGTCCCACCGATTCACCGGTTCTGTCCCCGCATACGAAAGGTTCGAAAACCTTATCTTTCATCGCTTCCTGAATTCCGGGGCCCGAATCGACAACCCTCAATTCCATCCATTCGCCATGAGCTTGCGCCGAAACGCAGATATTTTCTCCAGTGGGCGTAAATTTGGAAGCATTATGAAGAAGATTAACGAGAACCTGAGTTAATCGAGTCTCGTCGCCGTCCATATTTAAGTCGGGATGAATGTCGAGCACGAGTTTTTGAGATTTCTTTTCAAATAAGTTTTGGGCGACTTCCAAGGCATGGGTGACCAGGCTTTGAACCGAAACATTTTTCATTTGCATATGGAGTAGGCCATGGGAAATTCTCGAGATATCCAAAAGATCGTTCAAGAGCCGCGAGGCTTGATTCAATTGTTTGGACATCCTTTTAACGACCGTCTCGTCGTTATCTTGAAGATTTTGAGAATGTTTGAGCGTTTCCACCCCGGCTTGAACGGCGACAAGAGGATTTCTAAGCTCATGGGCAAAAAAAGCAAGAAATTCATTTTTTCGACTATCGATGGCTTCGAGTTCGTCCATTCGTTTTTTTACTTCATTTTCTAAGTCAATACGCCGAATGGCGGTTCGAAGGGTGTTGACCGCTGTCATGAAAAAATAACGTTCGTCTTTGCCAAAAATTCGATGAGCTTTTGTATAGGCTCCAAGAATGCCAAGTTCGTTCCCGTAAAGAGACCCGAACGGAGCAACCATTCCGCTCTTCAAAAGCTTCGAAGAAAGATGAGGCGAAACTTCGTAGATATTGTGTCCGTTAAGATTGAGCAGCCTCGGAGTTTCCTCTTTAAACGCATCCATTTTAAGTAATTCGGAAAGATACCCCAGCTGGTTGCGGCCACTGATTTCGATGAGTCCGTTTTCAGGAAGGTCCGCCTGGCTTAATCCATGAACAAACAAAATTTTAAAACTATTGGCTTCGGGAATATACTTTAGAATTTCGACGACATCGATATCGAGTGATTCAGCAATCCATTGGCAGCTTTGCTGAATGATAAAGTCCACGCTTTCATTCTGTAAGGAAAGCCGCGCCATTTTAAATAAAGTTTCGCTTCGGTTCGCTTGCAGCCGGATCCTATTTTCGGCTCGATGGCGTTCAATCGCATAAGAAATCGATCGTCCCAAAATATCATCGGTGATATCTTCTTTGATAATATAATCTTGAACGCCGTTGGTGAGACTTTTTAACGCAAGTCGATTTTCTTTTAAGGAAGTTAAAATAATAACGGGGGATTTATGAACGTAGGAAAGAACTTGAGAGACGGTCTCATAGGCATCCGCGTCCGATAGATTCAAATCAAGAATGACGGCGTCGTAATGCTCTTGACCTAACCAATGAACGGCGGCCGCTAACTTTTGAACCGCATTAACACGAATGTCTTTTCCAGATAGATAGTCGGAATTCGATAAATAACGTTCGATCATTTTAATATGATCATGATTGTCTTCAATGAGTAGCACATTGAGGCTATTGCTGTCTCCGAGTGAACTTGTGCTCATGCTTAGAGGCCTTTCTCTGTAAATAAGTGCTTAAAATGTTCTTACATTTTGAGCTTATATTTTGACCCTTTTGATTTAAATGAACTGCGAGACGTATTTAGATATTTGATTTAGTTAAGAAATTAGGTCAAGGCAATTAAATAAAAAGAATTGAGAATGCGTGGAGCTTACTCATTCCATCGTCCCCAATACTCCACTAAACTAAAGAGCATTTGTTTAAGATCTTGGCTATCCATGGGCTTGACGAGATAGGAGTTCGCATGGAGGCTATAGGCCTTTTCAACGTCTAATTTGGCATTCGATGTCGAAAGAATGACGACCGGAATTTGCTTTAAGACGGCATCTTTTTTCAATTCTTCGAGAACTTCATGACCGCTCATTTTAGGGAGGTTTAAATCCATAAGAATGAGGTTTGGGGTGGGGGCATTCTTGTACAGGCCTTCGTGTCTTAAGTACTTCAACATTTCAAGGCCATCGTGAACGCGAGCGAGAACGAGAGGTGTTGGTGCTTCAAGGAGGTAACGTTGAATAATAAGAGCGTGATCTTCGCAGTCTTCAACCAACAAAAAATGAGGATTTCGATGCGTTTTGTTCATTCTTTCTCCCCGATGACAGAACTCGTGGGAAATGAAATCCAAAACGTCGCGCCTTGGCCTATTTCAGATTCCACCCAAGCTTCGCCGTCATGCACTTCCATGATTTTTTTAACAATCGTTAGCCCGATTCCCGTGCCTTCCTCCTGGCTATCGAGACGTTGAAAGAGTTGAAATATTTTATGATGATATTTTTTATCAATGCCGGGGCCAAAATCTTTTAGGCCGATCAACATTTTCTCATCTTTTTCTTTCCAATCGACGATTACTTTTGGCTCGATGGAAGTCGAGGCATATTTAAGAGCGTTGGTTAAAAGATTTTCAAAAACTTGAACCAATCGCTTACGGTCTCCCTGAATGGACGGCAAGGGTTTCGCGCATTCAACTCGAAGATTTCTCTTTTCAAGTTGTGGCTGAAGGATGTCAAGAGTCGTCCGAAGAATGTCGTTTAAATCAAGTTTCTCAAAATGAAGTTCGGTTCCCCCGACTCGACTGAGTTGAAGGAGGTCATCGATCAAGTCCTTCATATGAAAATTGGCTCGTTCCAACCGGTTAAGAGAATCTTCGACATGGCTCCAATTTTGGCTTTTAATGTCTTCCTTCAAGAAGCTAATAAACGACGTATTGGTGACCACGGGCGCTTTGAGATCATGAGAAATCGTGTAGATAAATTGTTCCAATTCATCGTTTTTTTTCTTTAGCCGAGAACTGAGGAGTGTCAGCTCTTGAGTTCTTTCTTCCACCCGCGATTCAAGTTTTTCATTCAGTTCGTTCAGTTGGGCATTTTTTTCTTCCAATTGCTTGGGGCTTGGAATCTGAAGAGCTTTGGGAATTAAAGGCCACAAAACCACGGCGGTTAATAAGGAAATTCCCGCGGTGAGAATCTTAACGATTCCTTCCTCAAAATACCGTGGTTTCCAGGTGGTTAAGATATCCATAAAATGAGTCGTCCCGCAGGCAAAAATAAATAAAGCAAAAAGAACGAATATCCCTTTAAAGGCGATGTCTTCTTTCTTTCTAACAAAATAAAATAACGCCGCTGGAATGGAATAATACGAGAGGCCGATGAGTGCATCGGAGGCTACATGCATCCATAAAATTCCGGGTCTCCAGAGAAAGCAATGCCCATGAGGCATGAAGAACGTCATATTAAGGGATTCAAGGATCTGTTCCCACATCACTGATTTCCTTCTGCCGACATATCGTTCTGAATTCCTCTAGCCGATTCGACTCATACTCCCATTTATCTAAAAAGCAACCTTATTGGACGTACGAAGCATTCCATGGCATCTTAAAGAAGTGGGGAGTTCTTTTAAATCTTTTTGGACCTTTGTAGGGGCTCTTTCTCTTTCGCTCGGACTCATCGCACAGGAACAGAAAAGAGAATATTTCTTCGCAAAATCGGGGTCTCCTTTCATTTCCGGGACGCTCGTTTTAAAGGTTAGCGAGACCGAAAAAGAGGTTGAATACCTCGTTTTTCAAAGGTGTGAGATTGAGGGCATTCAAGCCCGTCAATGTATGGACGTGGTGGAGGATCCTCGAAAAATACCCAAAGGAGATTGGACTCGTCAATTTCGAGAGCCGCTTGAAAATGAAATCATAAAGGTGGAGGGAGATTTATTTGTTGTTCGTGGCCATTCTCGTCAAAAAATTATCCCCGTCGATATTCCTCCAATCTGCCAACCTCCTTCTCAAAATCGAAAGGAGATTTCTGATATTCTTCGTTTTGAAGACAATCCAACAACGAAAGACGGCGAAGCAGAACTTTTGGAGGATTTAGAATGGATGAAACGTCAGAATCTTTTTCCGGGTTGGGAAAGCTTGAGTCCTCAAGAGCGCTATGACCAAATGAGTGAAAATAGGGATCTGCGGTCGATGGCAAAAAAGAGTCTTTTAAAGGCCATCCATGATGAGGAAAAATTTAGCGGGCCGAGGGGACAGCAGCGGGCGGGACGTCTTATCGCGGCTTTGACGGCCCTGGGGGAGTTCGGCTCGAAACGGGATCTCCGGCCCGCTCATCTCTATTGGGTGATGGAATCAATGTCTCGAAGAGTCGGAAAATATAAAAGTCGATTTTCAGTGGGGCAGAGACGAGTGGTTTCGGATCGGAATCCGCATCCGACGATCGAGGGTCGGTATGTTTATGCTTATTATCATGAGCCCGAATGGCTGGAAGGAACGTATGGAGCAGCGGCCTTGGGCTATCGCCAGTATTCTACCTGGAATATCAACGATGTTAATCTCCCCAAGATTTTATCCTTGAGGCCGGAAGACGAAAAACAATTAAAAATGGTGATCACCTTTATTGCGGAATATGAAAGAGAGGATTGGGAAGTGGTCGAAGCCGACGAAGGAATGGATAGTTATTACTCTCCCAATGGAACCAATCGTCCCGATGATTTTAACGAAATGAAGGCTCCTTCGATAAAAAACAAGAGAACAGGCGTGATTTCGAATGTGGATCGGGACAGAATGAGAATAGGAAATTATCAATGAAAATATTTTTAATGATGGCGAGTATTGTCGCTTATTCTGGCTTAGTCTTTTCGGCCGAGTGTCAATGGTCGTCAAAAAACAAAACTCGTTTCGTTCTGAGCTATGATTTGGCGAAAACAGAAATTCAAACGGATACAAGCGGTGCTCGGATAAAAAAATGCGAGCGTTGGAAGGATTTCCCGCAACTTCTTATTGCTGAAATTTCTTTAGGTGCGGTGGGAACGACTTCTTTAAGTGAGGAAACGGACCTTTTTATTTTTGAAATTAAAGAAACGGAACTTGTTCAAAAATATCGTTTAAAGATCCTCGAAGAGACGCGCTCAAAAGATCCTGAAACCCATACCGAGACTAAGGACCAGGTTCAATACCCTTATGCGCTTCAAAAAACGAAGGAAGGTAAGCCGGCCGTTCAGATCGCCACCCAGACGGAATGGATTGTTCTTCAATAGGCTTTTCAAAGTATTCCAAATCCGATTAGTCTAAAGCCCATGTTATTCGGTTTGTGGGTTCTTGGCCTTTCAATTCTTTTTCTTTTTGTTTTGTTTTATATTTTAGGCCCTGCCGCCTACGTTCTTTTGTTTTCATTTGCGGCTTGTTATTTTTTACAACCCGCCTTTCGTTGGCTCGAGAAATATGCTTTTAAGCGATGGATGTCGGTTTTATTGGTTCTTTGCCTTTTGTTGGGCGTTCTCACTCCCCTTGTTTTTATGGCCTTGCCCGCTCTTTATTGGGAATTGAGGGGCCTTGTCATGGATTTTCCGCATCTCGCGGCGCAGGTGATTGAAAAGTTAAATGCGTTCATGCGGGAACGAAATTGGTCCTATCGAATTGAGCAGACGGAAGTTTTGACTTATTTAAAAGATCACTCATCGCAGCTCACGGAGCGTCTTTTAGGTTCTGCGGCTTCTGTGACGACATCCGTTTTAAAAGGGGGGCATCGATTACTGATTTTTGGAGTGAACCTTGTTTTATTTCCAGTTTTCTTTTTCTATATGGCGGGTCATTACGAAGAGATTTTAAAATTTTTAGAAGATCTTATCCCCAACCGATACAAAGGAAAATTTCATTACTATACGAAAAGTTTCGATAACGTTTTGTCCGGGTTTCTGAGAGGTCAGATGGGAGTTTGCGCGTTTTTAGGTATCAGTTATGCGTTAGGCCTTTATGTATTGGGCGTAAAATATGGGGTTCTCATTGGATTGTTGGGGGGAGCCTTAAGCATTATTCCGTATCTCGGGGCCCTTTTTTGTTTTGTGACGTCGATGGTTTGTGCTTTCGTTTATGGCGACGGCTGGAGCCAACCCATTGGAATTCTTATTATTTTTGCCGTTGTTCAGAGCCTGGAAGGATATGTGGTCACGCCGAATTTAGTCGGTAATCGGGTTGGACTGAGTCCTCTGGTGGCTATTCTCGTCATCATTGCAGGGGCAAATTTAGCGGGAATTCTGGGGATGCTGATCGCCATTCCGTTTGCCGGCCTCTTAAAAATCATCGCTTTGGATTTAATGAGAGCTTATAAAACTTCGAATTTATTTACGAAAGAGGCGAGTACGAGCCCGCCTTAATGCCTAAAAGGGAGGGGAGGCTTTTTAAGGCTGAAGGTGAACGTTGAGCCTTTTCCTATTTCCGATTGAGCGCTGATGACTCCACCGTGGAGCTCAACGATTTTCTTACATAAGGTGAGTCCGATTCCAACCCCGCTGTGTTCGTCTTGCGTATGAAGTCGTTGAAAAATTTCAAAAATGCGTTCCGTGTATTTCATGGCAAAGCCAATTCCTCGATCCGTTACCGAAAAGATCCAGTCTTCTTCCGTTTCCTTTGCCTGAATTTCAATTTCGGGAGCCTTATCGCCAGAATATTTAATGGAATTGGAAATCAAATTTTGAAAAACTTGGCCTAAGAGAAGTTCATCCGCCCAAACTTGAGGAAGGTCACCGACATTTATTTTGGCGTGAGAGCGAGAAATTTCGGGAGCCATTTGTTCCACCACTTTTTTTAATTCCTGATGGACGTCGACTTCGCGAAACCGGAGTTCTTTTCGAGCCGTCTGGCTATACTGAAGGAGGGCATCGATCAGGGCGTCCATCCTTTTGGCGGCACGAATGGAGAAGCTCATATGCTCGAGGCCCTCGGAATTCAACTCCTTTTCGTGATCCGCATGGAGAATGCTGAGACGAAGCGAAATCGTTCTTAGAGGAGATTTAAGATCGTGAGAGACAAAGGAGACGAATTGTTCGAGCGCTTGGTTGGACCGTACTAAGTCCTGCGCGCGCCTTTCAATTTCTAATCTCGCGGTATTTCGTTCCGCGATGGCCGATGCCAATAGAAGTGATGTCATGGAAATAAAAGCCATATAGGTCTGCAAATTTAAAAGGCTCTTGCTTAACGAAGGACGCGCAAAAAAACCAAGGCCATGATACGTTCCCCAGATGGCGACTATAAAAATCAGCAGAAGAACAAGAGTGGTTCCTTGCTGGGCAAATCTCAAAGCCGCCCAAATAAGAACCGGAAAAACAAAATAGGGTTGGGGCAACAACAGGGTTTCTCGATGAGGGGTTCCGAATACAAGGATGCAGGCCGTAAACGCTGTCAGGATCAGGACACAAAACTCGAGTAATCGGATGTTGGGTCTTCTCCATGAGAAAAATTCCCAAATTTCTTTCGTTTCGGGAGAGGTCCAAGCCAGGAGCAAAGAAGCCATTCCAAGGTTGCCGATAACATCTCCGACCCACCAGCTCAACCACGTCAATTCGATGCCGTTCCATGTCTTAATTTTATCGGTAAACCATAAGACCCCGGTTCCAAAACTGGCACTTATTAAAGTACTGAAAATGGCTCCGAAAAAGATAAAGACAACAACATCACGAATTCGGTTAAGGGAAAAGGCGGAGCCACAACATTTGGTAAGGAGATAAGCCCCGACAACCGCCTCCAAAGTATTTCCAACGGCCATTCCAAAAGCCATGAACAGAGTGGCTCCGGTCCAATAATTTACAATGAAGGCTCCCAAGGCAACCCCTGGCCAAAAAGGGAGTCCCCAGCGCAGAAGAGCGGCAAGTGAAAGACCGGTGGGCACCCAGACGAGCGTCGCAAAGCCACTTACGGCATCTAAATTGAGCCCGACTTTTCCGGTTGCCACGTAAGCAACAGCCAGAAGAAAGACTTTAGCAAGATAGGCTTTTGACACAGCAATGACTCCTCAAGCTGGCGACTGAAAGAGCCATACGTAAAACCGATTAAAAAATCTATGTCTTATTTTTTATCGGTTTTTTCGCCTTTGTCCTTGCAGCATTCTTTATCGCATTGACAGGTCTTGGTTTTTCTATCCCCACATCCACCTTCGCAGCCACCCATTGGGCATTGATGAGTCGCGCAAGCGGTGAATCCCAGGAATGTCATCATGATCAATAATTTTTTCATAAAAAAGATTATAGATTATATTTCTTTCTAAAATCTTCAGGAATTTTTGCGTTTTTAACCAAGTTATCCATGAACGCATCGACGACCAGTGTTCGCTTCTTTGAAAGCACTTCTTCGTGTATTTTTTGTCGGTCCGCGTCAGAAATTCGATCCACTTGCGGGAAATTAAAGTCGGAACCTTTTAAAATAACCCATTTCCCTTCGATCCAAAGAGGCGAAGAAACGGATTTCGCCGGGCTCAATTCCTGAACAGCCCTCACAAGGCTTTCGGATTCGCCGAAGCCTGGAATTTTTGGATTTTGATAAGGCTTTAGATCTTTGTGGGTAACGACTCGGGCACCGGCATCCGCTAATTTCTCCCAAGGAGTTTCTCGAACTTTCTTTTCGACATCCAAGCTTTCTAATTTTTCCCGGATTTTATCTTTGGCTTCCGCCAACGCGAGGGGGCTTGGCTCAACAATGTCGTTGACTCGATAAACAATGAGTTTTTGTTGGAAATCTTCTGGACCCTGCCATTCCTTTTCGGGGGCCCGAAAAGCCTTTTGCAGAATCTGAAAGGGGATGGACTCAGTACGGCTGGTTTTTTCCAAAGCGGATGTTGTTGTCAAATGAAACCCCAGGGCGCGAAGATTTTCGGCAACGCTCGTTTTGGATTCCATCGCCGATCGGACTTTCTCCCGGATCGCATCCCATCGAGATTTTACTTTTTCCGTTTCAAGGAGATACCGAATTTCATCTTTTCGATTGGAAAGCTCTGGACTCGGATTCGTTCGGTCTAGAATCCAAATCAGATGGTAGCCAAAATCACTTTTAACGGGACCAATCAGAGAGCGTAGCCTGGACTCGGGGGAAAAGACGGCTTCCGAAAATGGCTTCACCATGGCGGTTTCGTTAAAATACCCAAGATCTCCACCCTTGAGGGCACTTCCGGGGTCTTCGCTTTCACGCTTTGCGAAGGTTCTAAATGAGGTTTCACCCCCTCCCTGGGTTTTTATTTTCGCCTGAATATTCTTAATTTTTTGAAGACCGGCGGCGGTTGTATCCGAAATTAAGATATGAAGGGCTCGCGCTCTTGTTTCGTTCCATTGGGGAAGCGTTGAGTTCTGAATATTTTCCTTAAAATAGTTCTCAACTTCTTGATCCGTCAGTGTCACTGGCGTTTCATCTTGATTTAAGGTTGCGACTTCCAAAATACGTTTTTCAGAACTCAAATATTCTCCCTGGTGCTTTTGATAATGGTCTTTAATCTGATCCTCCGTGATCTTCACCTTGGATTTCAATTGCGCTGAATTCGGATCGAATGTCGCAACTTGCAAATCAAATTCCGCATTTTGGATGGAGTAGTTTTCGGCTATTTCGGCGTTCGAAACACGAACCGATTGTTCGATTAAGGATCGCAATCGATCGCCGGCCAGTTGTTCGATCAGTCCACTTTCGTAAAGATTGGGACGGAGATTATTGGCTTCCAAAACTTCGGCATAAATTTTTGGAGAAAAGCGTTTGAGTCGAGGGTCTTGAAAGGCCGGTATTTTTTCGAGCTCGCGCAGAATCTCCTCTTTGCCAATAATGATTCCTAAGTTTTGGGCTTTCTGAGCCATGAGTTTTCTCATGACCAGTCCACTGGCAACCTGACGTTCAACCAGTTGAACGATTTGTTCGTTAAGCTTCTTTCCTCCCCCAAAAACCTGACCGTACATTTCTAACTGGCGACTTAAAATCCGTTGGAATTCGAGATAAGGGACTTCTTCACCGTTGACCCGTGTTAAAACGCCCGAATTCACCCCAGACTCCTGAAAGTTCCCAACGCCCCAAAAAATGAACGTCAGAATAATGGCTCCAAAGATCGCCACCGTGAATATTGAGTTTCGTTTGTTTCTAAAAAAGTTCATGGACATAGCCTTTAACATTAGTGGCCCTTTACCCCTCTAGGCAAGAAGAGCTGTTGAAAATGGCCCATCTTAATCCCATCAAAATTAGAAAAATGTGTAGCCAGCCTTGCCGCATCTTTTTAAAGTTTATTATGATTTTTGATTCGTTACTTGGGATCTTTTCCAACGATCTAGCCATCGATTTAGGGACCGCTAATACCTTGGTTTACGTTAAAAGTAAGGGGATTGTATCGAGTGAACCGTCCGTGGTTGCTGTTGAAAAAGATGCTCGAGGGGGACGCCGAGTTCATGCGGTCGGTCGCGAAGCGAAGGAAATGTTGGGGCGAACCCCTGGAAATATTATTGCGATTCGGCCGATGAAAGATGGAGTTATTGCGGACTTCGAAGTTACCGAAGCCATGTTGCGATATTTTATTGGAAAGGTTCATAACCGACGTTTTGGTTTAAGGCCGAGGATTGTTATTTGTATTCCTTTTGGAATTACCGAGGTTGAAAAACGCGCGGTGAGGGAGTCCGCAGAATCTGCGGGAGCGCGAGAAGTTTATTTGATTGAAGAACCCATGGCGGCGGCGATCGGCGCGGGCTTGCCGATTACGGAGCCTTCCGGAAATATGATTGTCGATATTGGCGGTGGAACCACAGAAGTCGCGGTCATTTCGCTTGCGGGAATTGTCTTTAGCAGCTCCGTGCGGATGGCCGGGGATAAAATGGATGAAGCGATTGTTCATTATATGAAGAGAAAATACAATTTGGCGATCGGCGAGCGAACGGCGGAACGAATTAAAATTGAAATCGGTTCAGCGTACCCAGATCCCGATCGAAATGAACGGACGATGGAAGTAAAAGGTCGGGATTTGGTCGCCGGGCTTCCAAAGACTTTGGTGATTTCGTCGGATGAAGTTCGAGAAGCCCTTTCAGAACCCATCAACGCCATTGTTGAGGCCGTTCGCTTAGCATTAGATCGAACCCCTCCGGAGTTATCCGCGGATATTGTGGAGCGCGGGATTGTTTTGGCCGGAGGAGGGGCGCTTCTCCGGAACCTCGATATTTTGCTTCGCGAAGAAACGGGTCTTCCGGTCATCATCGCGGATGATCCTCTTACGGCCGTTGTGAGAGGGTCTGGTAAGGTTTTAGACGAACTCGATCTTTTAAAGAAAGTGACGACTCGCGGTAGTTAATGCTCTTTCCATCGGTAAACAGGCAAAAATCTTGGCTC
Organism: uncultured Bacteriovoracaceae bacterium; assembly: GCA_964611175.1. Classification (GTDB taxonomy): domain Bacteria; phylum Bdellovibrionota; class UBA2394; order UBA2394; family UBA2394; genus CAZSZT01. The sequence continues at coordinate 1,422 of CAZSZT010000006.1, read as the reverse complement.
AGTTTTTTGCTTTTTGTGGCGATTGTTCTTAATCTTTATTTTTATTTTAGTATCCCCGGGCCTTTGGAAGAGAGAGCTCATTATCTCGATTCTTTATTCGGGAGAACTTTTGTTCCCATTCAAAAGATTTTCAATCTAACGGAACGCTCCATTACGGACGGTTTTGATAAAATCGGGCGCCTTTGGAAGGCGGACATCGCGAATCAAAATCTTCTCGAAGAGATGCAAGTTTTAAAGATGCGACTTCAGGGTTTGGAAAACCTTGAGTCCGAAAATCAACATTTCCGAAAACTCCTGGGATTTAGGGAGTCCCAAAATTTAAATTTTATTGCCGCGAAAATCATTTCGCGTGATGTCAGTTCTTATTTCGGAACCATTGAAATCGATCGTGGAGAGGATAGCGGATTGTCCCGGCTCATGCCGGTGGTATGTCCGGATGGTTTGGTCGGAAGGATCACGCATGTTCGGTCTTCGTCGTCGACGGTTTTGCTCATTACGGATCCGAGTTCAAAAGTGGATGCGATTGCGATTCGATCCCGAACTTCTGTGATCGTTGGCGGGTCTTCGAAGGGGGGGCTCAATTTAAGATATTTACCGAGAAGGAGAGATTTAAAAGAAGGGGATTTGGTCGTGACCTCAGGTCTTAACACTTATTTTCCAGCCGGATTTAAAATTGGGGTGATTATTGGAACCGCCAAAGACCCTCATTTTGTCTTGGAGGAGGCGGAGTTAGAGCCTTCGGTGGATTTCGATTCGTTGGAAGACGTCTTCGTCATTGTTTCGAGGAAATAGAAATGCTGGATAGTCTTCGGTTCGATAGGCCCAAAGCCGTTTATTCTTTTGCCGCGTGGCTCTTATTGGCGTGGTGGATATGGCTCGCCTTGATTTCAGCCGTCTCGCTGCCATGGGGCTTAAACTTAAGTGCTGCCGGAATGATTCTTGTTGTGGGGGCGTATCATTGGACCTTTCGAGAAGGCCTTGTTTTTCTTTTAATCATGAGCCTTCTTTACTCGGCCGCCTCCGCTGCGCCTTCGGGATGGATGTGGATTTGTTTTGTGATCGTTTTCGGAGTTTTAAAAATCGTGAGCTTTCGAGTTCGAATCCAAACGGTTGTCGAATTAGCCTTGGCCGTTTTTTTTGCCGCGTGGAGCCTTGAGCTTATCCAGATGATTTTTCTTTCTCAAATGATGGAAGAGGTTCGGACTTTTAGTTGGATTCTTTTAGGCCGAAGTATCCTTTCGGCTTTTGGACAAACGTTGATGGCTATCTTGTTATCTCGCTGGCTGTTACAATGGGTGGCGTCTAAATGAAATTGTCCGACCCTTACAATACATCGGAATTTCGAAGCCGTGCGATGGTGCTTGCCGTCGTCTTTGTTGTTTTAATGTCCTTTTTACTCTTTCGTCTTTGGTATCTTCAACT
>CAZSZT010000005.1:0-13982 GCA_964611175.1 uncultured Bacteriovoracaceae bacterium | reverse complement strand
GCAAGATCGAAAGAAGTGGCTTAAGGTCTTCGTTTCGCAGACTGCGAAAGGAATACCCTTTTGCCATATGAATCGACTTTCTTATCGTTTCAATTCGTTTCCAGCGCATTCCCATCATTTTATCAAAGAATTGAATTCAAACATAAGCCCGTATAATGCATAGAATAAAGAAAAGGTTGTTTTAAGAAAGCCCGGCAATGAATATCGACTCCATTCGTGATTATCTTCAATTGAGTTCTAAAGACAAAAGTTTTTGGGCGCGTTCCTTGACTTTGGTATGGACTCTTCTTGTTCTTAACTATCTCTTTAAAAACCAAGAAGTACCTGGGCTTTACAATCCTTTCTGGGTTGTCTCGCACGGCATTCATGAAATTGGGCATTGGGTGACTCGGCCTTTTGGAATGTGGGTAAGTGTGGCAAGCGGGAGTATTTTTCAGTTTTTCTTTCCATTTATTTTTGTGATTGCCATGACTCGATCTCGAGATATTCACGGAGCCTTTGTTTTGCTGACCTGGCAAGTGGCCTCTCTTCTTCAGATGGCTCATTATGCGGGATCGGCGGAGTATTCGGATTTAGTTCTCGATTCCCCTCATTATATCACGCTCTATCACGACTGGGTTTGGATGCTCTCCCAACTCAACGCCACCCAGTGGGCTCGAACGATCGAAGCTGTTTTTTATTATTCCGCATGGGGTTTCGGCTTCATATCAGCCTTGGGACAAATGTTTTGTTTAAAGGTGATATGGAGCGTGAATCATCAAAGTTAAAATTACTTTTTTAAACGTCCAATAATTTTGCTGCACTGAATGTTCAAAGGGAGATTGGAATCTAAATAAGTCGGAAAATAAATAAGCATTCCATTTTGACCGCTGACACGAAACCTAAGTTGTCTGTCATGCAGCGTTGGATCATCCGTCTCTTTAAACGCTCTGAGCTTTCCAGCCACCGTATCGAAGCTAAAACTCGATGGAACATAGATTATTTCATCGGCAGTTAGCCCGTTCGCAAAGGTGGACATATGAAAATCTTTAAGAATATGAAAGGGGGGTGGGTATTTAATTTTAGAAGAGAGATGAGGATAGTCCCAATCAAAAGTCTCTTCATCGATTTCCATTGTTCCCCAAAACACCTGAATCTTTTGAGTACCTAACTGAGCCAAGATTTTCATCGCCGTCTGGTAAAGTTCAGCTCGGCTATGAAGATCTTTCGTTCGACCGACGATAAGATATCCGTTTTCTTTATCCCAGAACGCCATAGGTTCGGATTGACCAAGAGGGTCCATGATTTCCGAGCGACGCGTGGAGACCGTTGTGACGTCGGAGATCCTCGTCGTGATTGCATATTCTCCTGGTAAAATCTCGAGAACTCCATTGGTTGGTCGCGCAAGGGTATTGAGGATACTGCCGTCTTCTTGCGAAATATCTGGGTAAAGATAAAAATTTCTCCATGTTCCTGCGTCACTTTCACTAAAACTTTCATGAAAATAGATATTTCGCTCAACGAGGACTTCTTTGACGGCAGGAATGAGATTGAGGTTTGTCACAGAAATGAGAAGAGACTGGTTCGGTCGATACTTCATGGCTAAAATCTCAGCTCTTCGCTTTCCATCGGGTTGATCGACATAAAGTCTGAATTGATCGGGCGGCTCCCAAACAACTCTTCCTCGGCTCCATTGCTTTTGGACTTCCTTCAGAATTTCCTCGCCGATTTCATCGGAGGCATCGCTTCCTGAAATGGGAAGAAAAAATGAGATTAAAAGGAATGGGTAGCGAAAGAACGCGGCCTTCATCAGGCGTGCTTTTTACCATAGGGGGCACAACCTTGCTAGCCCTCCAAAACGATCCCAACCTCTTGAAATGCTTGGATCTTTAAACTTTCGATTTTTTGTGATTTAGGATGGGTACACTTTTTAAGAGAATCTCTAGGCAGCGTTAGACTTTGGGCAAAGTTTGAACTATATGGCCAAGGTATGAAATGGATGAATAGTTTAAGAAAAGCCGTTATTTTTGCGGCCATTTTTCAGATAGGGCTAGTTTTTTCGGTTTTTGGACAGGACGATTTTTCAGTTCCGGACAAAGAATTCGCGGATCCCAACCGCGTCGTGATTTATCGAAGTTGGGATGGCGATCGTTGGTTGATCGATGGCTTTACATTTGGGCGGTCCAGCCGACCCCGAAAGTTGCAGATTCGAGACCCCAAAGGAATTCTCCTGCTTGATGACGTAGTAGTCTACAAGAACCAGCTTTTTGTTCGATTCAATGGAATTCCAAACGTTCAAGTCCTGATCGGTAATTTAATTAACAAATTCACTCCCCATACGATGGCAGCTCTCGATCAACCTGTAAGCACAGATGGAACTGCCGGTTGGTCTATACAGTACAAAATCAAGGACTTACGAATTGTACGAGAAAATTTTAGACAAATTGGAGAAAACGCAATCCAAGAATTCTCGATCTTACTGCCCGATCTGATTGAAAAGATCGTTCCTGATTTAGAAGGAATGGAAATTCCTAGAATTGTAAGGAGAGGGGAGACGGATTACGGGATTCTGGGTCCGTACCCTTATGGCTTAACCTTTGATCAAATTGTCGCTCGAACGCTCCAAGATGACTTTAATCAGATCAGGTTTGAGCGTCTAATCCTGGATCAACTCTATGATACGCCGTTTCAGATCAGAGATCCAAATGGCATTGTTCAAGTTGAAAGCTTTCGACTCGTTGGAAGGACTATCTTTATGAAAATAAAAGGAGACGACCGAATGATTCCATTGGCGTCTCTTGGAAATAAAACGCGGTTTGGAACCTGGAATGTTCAATTCGAAATTCGTGGGCTACAAATTGTGACCGAATTCAACCGAAACCACTTAGAGTACTCCATTCTTCTTCCTCATCCTACTGAAACCATTGCGGTAAGTGAAAGCGTTCGGTCAGGCTGTAAATCGACGGCATCCGATATTGCTCGGAAAAAATAAGAGATCCTTCTCGAGACTTTTCTTTCCGGTTTAAAACGTCTTGCAGATCCACCATTGACTCTTTGTCTCTCCGCACCTTAAAGAATGGTATGGCGGAAAAAGGCAAAGTCGTTTTTGTAATTCATAAAAGCGAAGTTCTTAAGGGCAATCCTTTAGGGGATCCTTATATCCGTCAGTTCCCGGTTTATTTGCCACCCGATTACGAAACTTCGACCCAAAAAAAATATCCCGTGATTTTTGGACTCACGGGATTCCTTGGTTCCGGCGTCATGTATCTTAATAAAAAATTCGGTTTTCAATCGTTCGATGAAATTCTCGATGAACTTATTCTAAAGAAGGCAATGCCAGGAGTGATCTACGCCATGCCGGACTGCATGACGTATCTCGGTGGAAGCCAGTACGTGAACTCCTCGGCCGTGGGAGACTATGAAGATTATGTGGTAAACGAATTGGTTCCCTTTATTGATAAGGAATTTCGAACGACAGGCCAAAGAGGATGTGTCGGGGGATCGAGCGGCGGAATAGGCTCCTTTTCATTAGCCGCAAAACATCCGGACGTTTTCCAAGCCTTTGCGGATCATTGTGGAGATAGTGCATTTGAATATTGTTATTTAAATGATGTTCCTAAATTTTCTCGATCGATCGCGAAATACGATTATAAAATTGAAAAATTCGTTCGTTCGATTCCTGAAATTTTGCCAAAGGACGATGCTTTTTTTTGCATCATCAATTTGGTGGCCATGTCTGCCTGTTATTCTCCAAATCCAGAGGCAAAACCCTTGGGTTTTGAACTTCCGTTCGATCCGTATACGGGCCAATTGAATCAAGAGGTCTGGACTAAATGGAAATCCTTTGACCCGGTGACGATGGTCGAAGCTTACCAAGACAATCTTCGCCAGTTAAAATTCTGCTTCGTCGATTGTGGCAAGAGAGATCAATTTCATCTTTACTTTGGCGCGCGACAGCTTCATGAAAAATTAAAGGCTTTTGGAATTAAACATATTTACGAAGAATATGATTCCGATCACGGTCTTCTTCGCCGAGAACAGAAAAAGAAGAGTATTCCGATGATGGTGAGTGCTCTTATGGCGTAGTGCGTTCTTGTTTTTGAATGGCGCGCCGCATTTAGGGCAAATGATAACTTTCTCTTCTTGAGTTTGCGGGATTTAAGCCGGACACTATTCAAGTAGAAGTTTTTGAGAGCTTAATTTTTTAGACCGAATCGGAGGAAGTTATGGATTTTATTGATCAGTTATTTGCGTCGTTTTCAACCTCTTGGACTCAAGTTCAAGCCTTTTTCCCCCAGATGTTAGGCGCCCTTCTCCTTCTCGTTTTTGGATGGTTATTCGCGGTTGGAGTAAAAAAATCTTCAGAAAAAATTCTTACCTATATTCGATTGAATACCATCGCGGAAAGAGCGGGGATTGAAAACTTTTTAGCTCAAGGCGGGCTTAAAATGACTACTGTCGGAGTGGTATCGACCGTTCTTTACTGGTTTGTTTTGGCCACCGTACTTCTTGCTGCACTTAATACATTGGGTCTAAGTGTGGCTTCGGATCTCATCAATAAAATTGTTCTTTATATTCCCAATGTCGTTCTTGGGATTCTGGTTGTTATTTTCGGGACTTTGGCGGCAAAACTCGTGCGAACCGTTTGCGTGACGTATCTCAAAAATATCGGAATCGGTGGCGCGGAGGCCATTGGTTTTGTTACCCAGTATGCGATTCTCGTTTTCGCGTTTTCCATGGCTCTTGAGCAGCTTAATATCGGCGGACAAGTTCTTGTTTCGGCTTTTCAATTGGCATTTGGGGGCTTTTGTCTCGCCTTTGCCCTTGCCTTCGGTTTGGGTGGAAGAGAATGGGCCGCGAAAACCTTGGAAAAATTATCTTCTAAGCAGTCGGCCACAGCTCATAAGGATTTTGAGTTTAAAGAAATGCGAAAATTATAAGTGTTTTGTCTTCGATTATTGTTCAAAAGATAAGTAAGTCCTTCGGAAGTCACCAGGTCCTTCGTGATTTTTCTCATACGTTTTTAAATGGGAAAACTCATATTTTGTTGGGTTCCAGCGGCTGTGGAAAATCAACCTTACTGAAAATTATTTTGAATCAACTGGCGCCAGACACTGGGGATGTTTGGGTCGGTGACCTGTCTTGGCAATCGTTATCGCAGCAAAAGCGCTCTTCCATTTTTGGATATGTTCTTCAGTCGGCGGCATTATTTCCCCATTTGACGGCGTGGCAGAATGTGGCGCTTGCGGGCTTTGCGCCGAAGATGCGCAAAGCAAAAATGGATGAGCGAGTCCGTGAGCTTGCAAGCCTCGTTCAATTAAGCGAAGAACATCTATCCAAATATCCCTTTTTGTTGAGCGGTGGACAACAGCAACGGGTAGGGCTGATGCGAGCTCTTTTTCTTGACCCACCTATTTTGTTGATGGACGAACCCTTGGCGGCTTTAGATCCGATCATTCGATCGGAGTTGCAATTTGAGCTTCAAAGTATTTTTAAGAATTTGAAAAAGACCGTTATTTTTGTCACTCACGATCTTCGAGAAGCAGCCCTTCTTGGAGATGATATTGTGCTGATGGAGTGTGGGCGAATTGCGCAGACTGGATCCTTTGAAGATTTAACAGAACGCCCAGCGAGTGTTTTCGTGAAGAATTTTATTTCCGCCCAGGCCACTCCCGTGAAGGGTCCGAGTCGTGTTTAAAATTCAGGGGTTTAGTCCTTTTGCCATGGTATTGTTCATTTTTTTCTATTCTTTTCCGGGTATGGCTCAAATTCGCATTGGATCAAAAACATTTACCGAAAGCTACATCCTGGGAGAGATTCTTGCACAACTTCTTGAGGAGCAACATATTGTCGTTGATCGGAAGCTTGGAATGGGCGGGACAGGAATTTTGTTTCATGCACTTCAAGAGGGAGAAATTGACATGTATGTCGAATATACTGGAACCATCGCCGAGGCCATTTTAAAGCAACCCCATATCAAGACATTTTCAAAGTTAAGGGCCGAATTACGAAAGCATCATCTGATGACTTCCGAGCCCCTTGGCTTCAATAATACGTATGCCTTGGCCATGAGAATGGAAATGGCTAATCAACTGAATATAAAAAAAATTTCAGATCTTAAAAATCATCTGCATCTTCGGTATGGAATGAGCTATGAATTCTTGAGAAGGGCTGATGGTTTTGTCCCCCTCAAGAAACGTTATGGGTTGAAGGCCAAAGATGTCCAAGGAATGGAACATAATTTAGCGTATGAGGCCCTTCGAACAAAGGCGATCGATGTCCTGGACGTTTACACGACAGACGGAAAAATCGCCCCCTTAAATCTTTATGTTTTGGAAGATGACCTTCAGTTCTTTCCGAAATACGAAGCCGTTCTTTTGGTTCGTGAAAATTTTATCACGAAAAATCCCACGATTTGGGAGAGCCTTCGATCTCTGGAAGGACAAATTTCAGCGAGTGATATGATTCAACTCAACTCGGATGTGGAAATTGAAAAAAGATCCTTTCAAAGCGTTGCAGCCCAATGGCTCAAAAAAGAAAATCACGGATATGAGGAAAAACAAGCCTCTCTGAAAATTCAGTGGAAAGCTTTAGTGAGACGAACTCAGGAACATTTGATTCTGGTATTTGTCTCGTTGTTCATTTCTATTTTAGTCGGAATCCCCCTCGGATTTGTCGCGACTCGTTCGCCGTGGCTCGCTCAATTTATCTTAGCCTTCAGCGGAATGGTTCAGACAATACCATCCCTTGCCCTTTTGGGCTTTCTCATCCCCCTGATAGGAATTGGGCTTTATCCGTCTCTCGTAGCCCTCTGCCTTTACAGTCTTTTGCCGATTGTGCGAAATACCTATCTTGGTTTGACCTCGATCGACCGTTTGCATTTAGAAGTTATGAATGTTTTGGGGTTAAAAAAATGGCATAGACTTGTGTACATTGAATTACCTTTGGCGTCGCCCAGTATTCTGGCGGGTGTGAAGATATCGTCTGTGATGGCCGTGGGGACGGCCACTCTTGCGGCCTTTATTGGCGCGGGAGGCTATGGGAATTTTATTTTGTCTGGGATTGCCATTAACGATTCTCTTACCATTCTCCACGGGGCGGTTCCATCGGCGTTATTGGCTATGATTCTTCAGTTTTTCTTCGAAATCTCTGAGAAGCTTTTTATTCCCAAGGGTTTACGGCTTAGTAAAAGAAATTTTTAAATGCCTTGGGGATAAGTATGCCTTTTTGTTCACACTGAATTGGTTAGAGAGAGTATATACATTGTGTCGCTGTTTGTTACCCGGCGGGCTGCATTTTTTTCATAGGCCATGGCTTTCTGTGAAACGAAAAATTCATGACTTCGTTTTGGTTGTCACTAAATAAATTTTAGTTTCACAACCTTGGCGATCAGAAAAAATTGAGGAACCCTCTTTTCTTTGATACGGATCTACGTAAACTTAACCAATAAGCTTTCAGCTTTTTCCATAATCAATCAAAAACCTGGGAGGGGATAAGAGATGGGAAAACAATCGTCGAAAATTTTTACATGGACATTCGTGGGGCTACTCGGAATGAGCATATCGCCGGTAGACGCCTTCGTTATTAATCATTGCGGACCGACAAGTTTGCCGAATCGAACGGGTCAAGGTACGGCCGATTCGATCGCGGAAGTGTCGGCGGCTTATCCCGTACCGCCCGATTATGGATATGAGGGTGGGCTTAATATCCAAAATATTACTCTGAATGGCGTTCAGTTGGTTCAAATTACTTTTAAATTCAATCCGTTTCAGGCTCCCGCGTTCGACGACCCGGTTTTTGAGCAATTAGTCATGAGAAAAAACGCAGCCATTGTTTTCCCCGTGAATAATGCGAGACGAGATATTCTGGCCGTTAGTTCCAATATGGGAACGAGCAATGGAATCGCCCCGTCATTAGGGGACGCACTTCATACACCAAGCCAAATGCAAAGCTGGTGGTACGGAACGAATACCGGACTTAATTTTCAAAAAACCATGGCAAGTGTAGCCACGAGCTATAATGTTCCCGTTGGTTTTTACGATCCGATTCCAAATACCATAGAATTTACCACCGACACTCAAAGTAAGCTCCAGTTGGTCAGAGAAGCGAGTTCGCCTGGCGATCTTTGCGACGACCTGCGCTGTAACGGAGTTTTAACGGACGATGGCGATGTTCATGATTGTCTGGGGGATTTAAGTCATATGGATAGCGTTGTCATCCCTCCTCAATCATCCAATAGTGTGGCGAGTATTCATCTAAACGCCGGGATATTTTATGCGATCGCTAATATTCGTTTCTTGGAAGTCGCTCAGCAAGTGGCTAATGGTTACCTTCAACAATACTATCCAAATGATCCATTGTTTACCTTTGCAAATCAGGATGGCGTGGCGGTGATTGGTGGTGGATCCAAACGAGGGGCCAGCGCCTTGTATACACTCTTAAGTGATCCTCGTTTTAAAGGAGCTTGGGCCGGACATGCCAATATGAGTAATTTTATTAATTTGGCCATCGCTCGTGAAAATGTCTGGGATCATACTTATTATTTCGCCGGATATGAGTTAGCGAACTTTTTGGTAGAGAGACCGGAATGGTCGAATAAATACGATCTTGCGTATATTGATCCCGCATTATGGGCTGGAAAAACGGTATTGGTGACGTCAGGGCTTAAAGATACATATTTCTTAAATGGTTCGGAAAATCTTTATCGAGATGCGCTGCCTTCGAATACAACTTTCTTCATGCATCCGAATTATCCTCACGGAGGCGGAACCTATGGGTATGCCGTCGCATGGAGAAATCTTGTTAATTATATCGCGAACGGAAGTCCTATGATGAGAGTGGACGCGGCCTTGAATTATAATGACAATAAAGTTTACGCCAAAGTCATCGGAGCCGCGCCGAGTCGTGTGGAATTATGGTGTACGACCCAGGCGTCTACAGAGCCCGTTATCAGTTTGCGGCATACAGATTATCCGGAGTGCGCGACGGTAGGAACGAATTATTTTTCTCCGTCACCCGATAATCGCTACGCTCATATGACGAAAGTGAATATGCAACTTTTAAGTGCGCAAGATCAAATCTATCGTGGAACGCCTCCGGTCGGACAAGGTGGCTACCAAACATGGAAGTCCTGTGTGGTTTTCGCGGCTAAACAAGCCGGAGATCCCATGGAAGCGACTTCTGTGACCTTGCATAATCAAGCGCTCTGCGCTTTGAATGGATTGCCCGATGTTCAAACCGATACGAGCAATCTTGGGGGATCTCAATAACAGCCGCGGTTTGTTAAGAACAAAATCTTATTCACTGAAGGCCAGGTCTAAACAGTCTGGCCTTCTTCGTTTTTTAAAGAGTTTGACCGTTTCCAAAAGGGGGCTGTTATTTCGAGTGATTTGCATTATCGGGCGCATCAAGTAAGGCAGAATCCCCAACTTCAAACTCTGGACCCTCGTGAACAAAGGCAACTCCAGTCCTTGGAAGGCCAAGGAATGAGTTCTATCCACTTGGAGATTGCCGAGGTTCTTCGATTGATGGAAACCGTGTTGACGGATCGTGAGCGGGAATCGTCTGGGGCATCGATACCCCACAAAATCCCGTGGTCGTTCCGATGACTTCCCTTAAGCCGCCGCAGGTCTAGTTTAACCAATTGAATTTATTTGGTTTTCTTTTAATAGTTCTACGGCATCCGGTTTGCAGTCTTTTAAGGGTCAAGGTAAGGTCCATGGCGATAGAGGGCATACAATGAAACCGATTTTTATTCGAGTCTTATTTTTTTTGGGAATGTCTCTATTCGTGGTGATGAGTGCTCACGCGGATAACAAGAGGTGCTCGGGTATTCTGACGGAAATTAAGAAGAGCGAACCGGTGATTTCCGATCCATTGCGCTTACTTCGGCGTAGTATGGAAGCTTTGGAGTTGGGGTTACTACCGCCGAGTGATCAGTTAACTCTTTCGGTGGTCCCGTTAGGCGTTTCGCTTTCCGCTAGGCATGCGGAGCCCGGGGTACCGATCGAGGAGATTTTCAGTGACACAATTTTAGCCGCCGTTAAAGCAGAGGGGACATATGATCCTCGGCGAGGGGCAAAGTTTGGGACCTATGCTTTCCCACGGATGCGCACGGCTGCTCGGAGGAGTGCAACAAAGAGCTTAAGAAGAAACGACAAAGAAAGAAGTTCTGAATATCTGGAAGATGTTTCGGCTCCGACTTCCAACGGGATATCACCGAAATTCGTTGGGGAGGTATTGCGGCTAATGCCGCGAATTAATGACCGCAACGAAACACTCGTTCTTGAAATGACCTTCGGTCTTAACGGTGCCAAGGAACTCAGCGGTGTTGAAATCGGTCGACATTTCGGAGGTTGGTCAAGGGAGTGGGTTCGACAGAAAAAGGAAAGTGCTTTGTTTAAAATGAGAGTCTTGTTTTTTAAAAAGGAATTAGAGAGATATTTACTAGAGGAATATCGTATTTCTCAGAAGAAGCATCTTTTAGAACATCTCTACGGACTGGACGGTTTTGATCAGGTAAAGTCTAATGAACTGGCCCCACGGCTTGGTTTGCGCTTATCGGAACTGAAAGAGATTGTGGATGCCATTACTCATAGATTGGAAGACTTGAGTTCGGAAACGGAATGGGAATAGGATTTAAATCATTGTTAAAGAGTAAGTTAATCACGCGTTTCGTTACTGTTGGATTCGTCGTTTTATTTTCCAGTTTGGACTTTAGTTTCGCTGAACGAGTGCGGACGTGCTCGCAAGTCACCTCGACGTTAGCGAGAAACCACCATCCCGAAAATGGCGAGATTCCTGTTGTTGGGAATGGAGATCCGCTGGGCTATTTGTATGCCGTAATTGGCGCCACTCGTCGCGATCCAAATTATCGGCGAGTGTCGTCTCCGGAAAGAATTTTAGCCTTCATAAAAGTACTACACGTAGAATACAGGCTTTTTCAAAATCAAATCCGTCGTTCTTCGGAACTTTCCCATCTTGTCGATGCCCTTAATCGAGTCAATTGGAGTAATCGAAAATCAGTAAAGAGGGCTTTATTTTTGAAGGGAAATACTGAGGAATTCACATCGGATGACGTTCAAATTTTGGTTAAGATTCAGGATCTCCGGCAGAGGCTTGCTAAAAATCTTGAGGATTTGCAGGCCCTTGAATCATCCTTTGAAGCCACTTCTTCTTCGTCAAAACCCTCGATTCGGCAAAAAATGGGTTCTTTAAATGATGAAATTGGAAGTTTAATTAAAGAAATTCCTCTCAGTCGTTCGTTTTTAACTCGTGAGTTTATTCGAAGATTGGATCCAGGATTACGCGATCAACGCGATCAAATGATCTCCGATTTGGCTCTATCGAACTTAGGGCTAATTCCGAAGTTCGTTAAGGAATACTTTGGAAAAAGATGGGGCGCACAGTCGGAAGAGTCGCGGATCCTTGCCGTTGATGCGGCTTTGGAAGCTTATGCTATAACTTTAAGCACTTACGACGTAAGGACAGGCTTTAAGTTTTCCTCTCTTCTTCATTCGGCGATTTTTCGAAGAATGAGGAGAGTTCTTGGTCAATTGAGACAAGAAGAGGCTCGATTTTCAGTGGCATCGATTTACGATGATCTTAGGTCGGAGAATGGCCAAAGACCTGAGAGAGCAGTCGATATTCTTGCGACTCGAGATCATGGGGAGGAAAGAAGGGCCGCATGGGAAGTTAAGGACATCTGGGAATTGAACCGTGACATTCTTACAGATCGAGAACGTCGGGTTATTGAAATGCGTTTTGGTTTGATGTCTGGAAGAGAAATGAGCATTAGCGAGATTAGTAGAGCTCTTCGTCACACGGAGAAAACCGTTCGAAAAATGATTGATGTCGGGCTTCGCAAATTAAGAGTTGGAGCGGAATCTATCCATCACTAGAAGAATTACATCTTTAAAAATCGCCGCAGCGACATTGCTTCGAACAAATCCTTCTCGATCGGTAGACTTTCTCCGCAAATATGAGACGCTAAGATTTCACCGCCTAAAGGAGCATAAATGGAACCTCGGGAAGCGAGAGCGGTCATTACATAAAGGCCTGGTTGCGAAGCCCCCTTTTCATCACAGAGTTCTCCCATAATGGGCATTTGACCTGGAACGCTTGTTCGAAATTCAACCCAGTTAGAGCGAATAGAAAGGGATTCCGACTTAAGCTGTGGAAGTGCCTTCATTAAATTTCCAAGAAGCTTTTGATTATCCGTTTCTCTCGGCTCCGTTGAATGATCGTCGTTATCGAATGTGGCCCCGAGCAAATGCTTTCCGGAATGCAGTAGGGGGCTGAGAAAGCCGTCAAAACAAAGAATGGTTTTTAGCGCCGATAAAATAGGATTTGTTTCCAAAAGCGCGGTTTGCCCTCGAACTTTTCGTAAAGGAAGCCAACTCGATAGTTCGAATTTGGAAAGCTCATGAGCATTGGCAAACACAAGGACGTCTGCTTCTGATAGGAGTTGACGATTTTCGTCGTAAACTTGCCATAAACTATTTTTGCTTTCGACCGAATGCACTTCTTGGCCGAATAGAAATTCAATGGACGCGCCTTGTTTCGTTAAGGATTTGGAAAATGAAGGAAGAGAAAGGCAAGAAGCTTCGGAAAAATATAAGGCCGAAGATTTGATTTCAAGTCCCGCGAGAGTGCTCGCTTCTGTTGCATCGACGATTCGAGCGACGGATTCTGGAATTTGGGCACTATGAAGAGCCGTTTGATGCCTCTCGACTTCACTTGACACGTCGATGAGCAGTAAGAGCCCCGATTTTAACCTCGTCTTTTCTCTTTGGATCTCGGGCAACTGATGAAGATAGTGATATCCCGCCCAGGAGAAGCGACTCAGAGGTAAAGGAATTTTAGAGATGCTTGGAATGGTGATGACCGCCTCGTTTCCAGAAGCACCGCAGGCGAGTTGCGATCGTTTTTCAATAATTTGTATTTTCCAGTTTCGTCTGGAAAGGGCTGACGCAATCGAGGCCCCGGCGATACCCCCACCCACAATCACGGCCCTTTTTTGTTCGAACGGCCCTTGGGGTTTACAAGAACTCGTCACTTTTAAACCACCACGAAGCATTTCTCGTTTTCGCCCAAAGCCGGGAACTTTTTCTACTTGAAAGCCAAGGGAAATGAGATTCCTTCGAATAAAACCAGCACATGTGTAAGTGGCAAGACTTGCTTGCGGGGCTGACAATCGGCGAACGTCAGACAGAGTCTCCAAGCTCCACATCTCCTCGTTTTTTGTTGGAGCGAATCCATCTAAAAACCAAGCGTCCACCCTGGCTTCCATTTGCTTTAACGATGAGCGCACATCTCCTATAAGGAGAGTTAATCGAAGGTCTTCAAAATGAAACGTATGAAAACCGAGTGGAAGATCCGAATAAACCTTTAAAAACTCTTCACTTAATTCCGATAGTTCTGGCCACGGAGAAAGAGCTTTTTCAATTTGATTTTTAGTTAAGGGAAATTTCTCACATGAAAAGTAATGCAATTGAGCTTCGGGGATTTTTTCTGTCTTTTCCCAAAGGTCCCAAGTTGAAAAGAAATTAAGTCCGGTGCCAAATCCAAGCTCTCCAATTACAAAAGTTTTAGTTTTTGAAAATCGATCTGGAAGTCGATTTTGTTCTAAAAAGACATAACGGCTTTCAGCGAGGCCGTCCTCGTCGGCGTAATAGATATCCTGAAACTGATCGGAGAAGGGTTTGCTTCCATCCTTCCAACTTAAACGCATGGTACGAGTAGTAGTGAGTCCTGCGATTCTTTGTCAAATGGAGGACTGGGAGATCAGGAAGTCCGAGAAATAGATCTTTAAGACTTTCCCACGGGTTAAAATTTGATTCATTTTTTTAATGATATCGTCTTGGAGGGCTTTTCGGCCTTCTAGAGTTTGAAGTTCTTTTCGATTGCGCGCACTTAAAAGCAGAGTGAGTTCATCTCGAATCATAGGCATACGATTATTGATTTCATTTCGAACAATGAGTTTATCCGTTTCCACGAAAATC
>CAZSZT010000004.1:0-14030 GCA_964611175.1 uncultured Bacteriovoracaceae bacterium | reverse complement strand
ATTCCTTTTTCAAAAACTGAACCATCTCCATCATGGCATCCGAATGACCATGAGCAATATCCACCGTTAAAACGTTGGCCCCGGCATCCACGAGAGCTTTCGCTCTTTCTTTCGAATCTTGGTTTACCCCGACCGACGCGGCGATCGGCCCGCCTGATTTTACTTTTTCTTTTATGGCCAAAACTTGATTTACCTGTTCGGAAATACTCATGAAACGGTGCAAGATCGCCACGGCACCGATTTCATTCATGGCCATACACATGGCAGCCTCTGAAATCGTATCCATATTGGCTGCTATAAACGGAAGTTTTAAAGTATAGCGTCTTGTAAACCGCGTCTGAAGATCCACATGAAAGCGGCTCTGAACCGATGATCGACACGGCACGAGTAAAACATCGTCAAAAGTATAAGCTTTTGGACGGTTCTTAAGATCACTGGCTTGAAATATAAACGCTTCCATTCAGTATTCTTTTCACAGAAGTTGAGATTTTTTGGCAATCAAATAGGCTTTTTCACCCCATTTTTCCCCTAATTCTGAATATTCGAGGATTTTAAAGCTCGTTTGAGAGGGCACAAACATCTGCAAAAGCTCATTCGGTTTAAAGCATTCAAAAACTTCCACCTCGGTATAGGTCTTGGCGGCTTCCATAAGATGAGCTTCCATCAGCAAATGCCCGCCTTGCTTAAGGCCCCGGCCTAGATTTTTAAGAAGAGTTGGGGCCGGTCGAAAATCAACACTGACAATCGCATCAAAGCTGAAAAGTTCTGGAATAAAAAAATCGAGATCAAGAGTTTTAGTTTGAATCGTCACTCCCGAATCTTTAGCAAGATTTTGAGCCCGTTCTAACGCCACGGCCGAAAAATCCAACGCTAAAATATCAAGACCCCTTGCCGCAAGAGCCACCGAGTTTCTTCCTTCTCCGCAAGCAATTTCTAACACCTTCGCTTTTGACGGAAGCAGATCCAAACGATTCATCAAAAATTTTGAAGGTTCCTTAGAATAATAAAATCCATCTCGAGAGGAATATTTTTCATCCCACCAAGCCTTGGAATTTTCTTTGTGTTGAGAACGTTTATTGAGTTCCAAAAATTACTCCCTTAAGCCATCCCCATAAATTTTTGCTTTTTTGCTCGCGCGTGAGCGTAAAAGAAATCAACAAAAACGTTAGTCTTTCCATTTCTCTCTGGTCTTGAGAAGCCACTCCATATTTTTGGTATTGTTCATAAAGACGCCTTCCAAGTGTCGTATACAAATGAGAATCGATAATAGGGATATCTAAAGCCTGCAGCTTAAAGTGATGACGTTGCAAGCCAAGTTCTTCAGTGATTTCGGTGGTTTTCATTTTTAGACCCGGAATGAATCATCTTTAACCGATCGAAGGCAAAAATACTTCGATGTCCATCTCCCCACATCACACCAAGGGCGTAATTGCCGACAAGATCCATTGACCGAAACGTACAGGCTCGTGCAAACCAAGCGCTGGTTGGACTTGGCGTTGATTGCTCTCGGCAAATCGCGCAAGTACAGCTCAAGCGAAGGTCCGAATAAGGAAAAACATCAAGAACCCCATCCGACCATAGAACTCTTAGCCCAGATTCCGATTTTTGAATTTCTTTTGGCTTCCCGGCTTCCATCAGTGATCAATAACAGACATTAAAAAATAAGCAGATTTTCCACTTTTTCTCTCGGGATCCAATCGTATCTGATCCTCCGGCACGCCTTTTCCGATCAAATATGAACGAATGGATTCATACCGAGAGTCAATCAAAGTTCCGTTCTCTCCCGACGCAAGATATCCCTCCAACATCAGAGTCGAGCTTGGATTTTGAAGTAGGAAAACACTGGTTTGATCTAATGCTGACATTGTTTCAATTTTTTCGGAACTTAAAGACGGATCGTTTTTATCAAATGAAATTGTTCCTGGAATACTTCGCCGAAGATTTTGCCTCTGAGTTTCATTTTTGGCTTCGATTTTATTTTGGTCCGCAATTGCGCCTTCGGATTCTTTGCGAAGGTCTTCGTCAAGTTTGGGGGGCGTTTTGACTCCGGGAGCAGCTTCCGCCTTCACAACGGTTTCCTTGATAGTCTCTTGCGGAGTCTTCGTTTCAGTCATTTCCATTTTTTTTGTATCCAACTCTTTTACAATAGCGGCGGCTTCTTCAGCCGTTGGAGGTTGAGTCTTTGTAAGGTTTTCAGAATGATTCGTTGCAGACTCCACATTCTTTGTTTCTTTTGATTTTTCAACAACTTTTGCTTTGATCTCCTTTTTTACTGGCGATTTCGGTTTTTCAACTTCTACGAATTTGTTTTTTCTTTCCAAATACTTTTGAAGCGCTTGAGCGGGAAGAGAATGAGGAGCAACGGCGACGTCGACTTCAGTCTTTTCTTCCACAGGCAAAGCTTCGATCTCTGCCTTTGTTTCCGTTCTTTCTTCAGCCGGGGATGGCGCCGGCACAGGGCTTTCAGGAGCCCCTGCCGGTTCGGCTGGATTCTGAACCACCGCGATTTCAGAAATTGCCTCGGTCGATTTTGGACCCGTACGATCTTGGACGACATATTCGCTAAGCTTTCTTGATTTCTGGAACTGCCGAATCGCTTCTCGATACTCCGCTTCTCCGTAAAAAACCTTTCCTTTTTCAAAGTCAATTTCTGCTTGGGTTAAGACTGGGGACGTCCCTCCTAATTCTTTAGCCGTCTTAAGGGCTTGCTCCGCACCCTGATATTCCCGATGAGCCGTCTGAACGGCACAAGAGGCCACAAGCAGACTTGTCCCAGACAACCCAAACCAAAAAATGTATCCTTTAATAGAAGTTTTCACCAATTAGGATATAAGCATTCCAAAGACTGCGAGGCAAGAAATCGAGTATTTTATGGGCATAATAAATCCGGGCAAAGATGAGCTGAACGTAACCGGGGAACTTTCGGCCATTTTGGCGCATGAAATCAAAAATCCCATGAATTCCATCATTATCAATATGGAAGTCTTAAGATCTTCCGTTTTAGAACTTACCGGTCAAACGAATGGCCCGGCGGCCCAAAGGGCTAAAAAATACCTGGACGTGATCGAGGGGGAGATTCGACGGCTCGATAAAGTTATTCGAGGTTTTTTGGAGTTTGCCCATCCTCCTCAGTCGACAAAAATCAAACTTAAATTGAATCAAATCGTTCAAAGTACTTATGATCTGATGGCCAACGAATTGAAACAGAAAAAAATCCATGTGAAACTCGAACTTAGTCCGGAAGCGCCTTCTTTTATTGGAAGCAGCGATCAGATCAAACAAGCCCTTTTAAATCTCATGGTGAACGCCATTCAGGCCATGCCCGGCGGGGGAACGATTACGATTCAAACCTCTGTTGACGCTCGATTTGCTAGACTTTGTATTGTGGATACGGGCAGAGGAATTGAAGAAAAAGTGATTGGAAATATTTTTAATCCTTATTTTACCACCAAAGCCAAAGGAAGCGGGATCGGCCTAACGGTCGTTCGGCACCATGTCCGAGATCATGGCGGTGATATTGAGGTGCAGTCGGAAATCGGAAAAGGCGCTCAATTTGTTTTGAATTTTCCTGTAATCTCGGGAGAATCAAATCCATGAGCACACCGGTTCCCCCATTTTCTCCAAAAGTTCGTGTCCTTGTCGTGGACGATGAAGAAAATGCCCGCGAAGGCCTCGCAGATCTCTTAAATTCCTGGGGCTATGAAGTCGCCCAGGCCTGTGATGGAAAAGCAGGTTTTGAAATGCTCAAGCGCTTTCAACCCGCCATTATCCTTACCGACCTTGTCATGCCTGAAATGGATGGATTGGCCTTCTTAAGACTCTTAAAGGAGGAGGGTTTTTTGGAGCACACGGTCTTTATCATCCTTTCCGCCCATGGAAACATCGATACCGCCGTCGAGGCCATTAAAAAAGGGGCCGCGGACTTCTTAACAAAACCTCTCGATGTGGTCCGCCTTAAAATTTTATTAGAAAACGTCGTCAAACGTTCTCGCCTTGAACAAGAAATGAGTCAACTGAGAGATAAAGTTCGAAAACTTGGAACTTTTGGAAAGCTCAATGGTTCGACGCCGAGGATGAAAAATGTCTTTAAGCAAATTCAAGTCATCGCGCCCACAAATGCATCCGTTTTAATCAACGGTGAAAGTGGTACCGGAAAAGAACTGGTTGCAAAAGCCGTTCACCAAAATTCGAAGCGAAAAGACAAACCGTATATTGCCATCAATTGTGCGGCAATTCCGGAATCTCTTTTGGAAAATGAATTATTCGGTCACGAGAAAGGAGCGTTTACAGGGGCCCTTGCTCAAGATGCAGGATGTTTTGAACTCGCCGATGGTGGAACTATTTTCCTGGATGAAATCGGTGATATGTCGGCGGATATGCAAACAAAACTTTTAAGGGTCTTGGAAAATGGAACCTTTCGAAGAATCGGAGGAAAGAAGGAACTTCAAGTGGATGTTCGCGTCATTGCGGCAACCAATCGAACTCTTGAGGAAGCCGTGGAAGAAGGCGGTTTCAGAGAAGATTTGTTTTATCGTCTGAATGTTTTTACGATTAAGCTTCCACCGTTAAGAGAACGCTCCGAAGATATCCCCCTGCTCGCTCAGACATTTATCGAGGAATTTAATTTAAAGAACGATCGCGCGGTAAAGGGGCTTTCACGAGAGGCGATGAACCTTTTGAAAAAATATAGCTTTCCGGGAAACGTTCGAGAGCTTAAAAACGTGATCGAAAGGGCAGTGATTGTTTGCACTTCCGATACGATCGATGTTCAGGATCTGCCGGAAACTCTTACGACTAAAGCCCATAAAGCCCCAACCGTGGAATTCCGCCTAGGCCAAACCATGGATGAAGTAGAAAAACAGTTTCTTTTTCACACCATTAACTATGTCGATGGAAATAAGACAAAAGCCGCCAAAATGCTCGATATAAGCCTTAAAACCCTTCATAACAAATTGGCTAAATATAAATCGAGCGTCTAAATCTTAGAACGTAATGTAATAATTACAAAGTCGGACCCGATAACTTAACCCAATGAAATCATTGTCAAATTTGAAATATCTAAACAAAAAATATTTTTTGAATTAAGTAAAAATTACTCGAAGCTAGGGGGTCCGACGAATGGCCCTTGCCAAGGAAAATTAAAATTATTAAATGATTTCAGGTACTTAAAATTTTTTTTCGACTTGGCATGGTCTTTGCATATAAGGGAATCAGTTCGTCAATAAGTTGACGCGATTCATATAAGTTTTTTTCTGAGCCGGCGAAAAACCCTTAAAACCCTTTATCCCCTCCCCTTGCCGCTCAGAAAATTTAAGGCCCTCGGAAGTTCCTTCCGAGGGCTTTTTAATTTCTAAAACAACTTTGAGAGCAGAAAACTAAAACAAAGCTAGCGGCTTCGGTGCGAATAGATAATCTAAATAGGCTGGCCAGTCCGTGGTCTTCGCCCATTCCAATTGAAGATACGCTTCCTTTCTCGAACTTCCGTAACTTGAATTCCAAGAGCTACTCCCTTCATAAGAATGCGGAAGATAAATCGAAACGCCGGTTGATTTTTTGTATCGCTCGGAATTGAAATTCTCCACAACTAACGATTGGATAGACTTCAAAAGATTTGCCCCCGCCAAAATAAGACTTTCTTTGTCGGCAGAATCCTCGGAATCCAAAGAATTCAGCTTATTCATCACAAGTTTCACATGATCGCCAAGATCTCGATAAGAATCACTATAACTTTGAGTGTCGCGAGCAATATTCCAAAGGTCCGTTAAAGTTAATGCTGTATTCCCTTTGATGCTGGCAATCCACGTATTCAATTTTTCTTTAACTCCATCGATTTGAGATAAATCGAAAGCCGTATTGGTAACACTTCGAATTCCCTGCGATCCCCCAGTGGAATACGAAGCTCCGTAAATTTTTACGACCTCTTTGGAAAGTTTCAACGGACTCAAATCATCTTGAGTAAAAAATCCCGTAAGAAGATCATCATAAGGATAACCGTCCCATGGAATATTTTCTTCGGAGCCAATCATAAAGTCGACCGTCTCCGAGAGAGAATCCGCGACCTCAAACATTCCCATTAAACAAGCATCGAATCCAAGAATATCTATTTTTCTGCCTGTCGCCGTAACGATTTCCGTCAAAGCCTCGGCCAGCTGGTTGGTGCGGATATGATTTCCTGACGTATCGTCGTAAGAAATTCCTTTTTCTTCGTCCGTAAATTCTTTGCTCCAACCAGACCCATGGTTCCACATAATGACGAAATAATGTTCCGCAGGATAATTTTCCATTCCCCAAGTCACAAATTCAACAAATGTGGACGTTACGCCCATGTCTTGCTCTTCCATTTCTTCGACAATTTTGGAATGAAGTTCTCGTTTATCATTTCCGTAGTCGTGCTCAGATTTTTCGACATAAAGGCGCTGGGTTCCCTTAGGCCTCAACCAATCGAACTGAACGACAACGTTGACATTTTCGTTGGATCCGAATTTTTCCATTTCTCGAATATCCTCATATCCGGCCATTTCGAGATTATTGTCGGCATTCAAAAAAATCAGAAACGTCCACTTCTTTTTATCCTGAAAATTTTCGGATGCGTTTGAAGTTGAAACAAAGAGAAATAAAGCAACAGTGGCCAGAACCACCTTTCGTGCGACCTGAAACATAGAACCCCTCCCCTTATTTTTATTCTCCTTCCAAATCCGGAAACCGTCATGACCCCGGCGCGCTGTATCGGTACGTTATCGGCAGCGCCGCAATCATTTGATCTGCGCAACAAAAGCTATTAGTGTATGAACGTTACACCTGAAGTGGGGTTGTAGCTCAGCTGGGAGAGCGCGTCGTTCGCAACGACGAGGTCGTCGGTTCGATCCCGATCAACTCCAGTGTTTCACAAGGTGTACCGAGTGGTCTGGTCGGAAACTCCTCGGGAGTCGGTTCGATCCCGATCAACTCCACAAACTTCGATGTCGGGAGCTGGAATGGCCGTAGCAAAGAGTGACAATGAACAAACGTCGGAGACGGCCCTTACGAACCATAACATGAATTCCTTTCCAAACAATCTTCCCCCGGGATGGAAGGCTCTACTCGAAAATGAAGTAAACGAAGATTATTTCAGAAAATTATCAAGTTTTTTGAAGTCAGAATATGCCTCGCGAAAAGTGATTTTTCCAGCAAGACAAAATATCCTGCGCGCGATTCAAACAACAGATTATGGCGACGTGAAAGTAGTTATTTTAGGACAAGATCCTTATCATGGTCCCGGTCAGGCTATTGGCCTATCCTTCGCCGTTCCGAATTCTCTGAGTCGCAAACCTCCGAGCTTGGTCAATATTTTTCAGGAAATCAAAAACGATCTCCAGGTGGATTTAAATCCTCAATTTTCAGATTTAAGCGGGTGGGCCGCGCAAGGCGTTTTGCTATTGAACACCGTTTTGACGGTTCGAAAAAACGAAGCCTTCTCTCATCAAGGTCAAGGTTGGGAAGTTTTTACGGATAAAATTATTTCGCACCTTAACAACCGACAAGCATCCATTGTTTTTATTCTTTGGGGGAGTCCAGCAAGAAAGAAAAAAGTACTGATTACGAATCCACGGCATTTTATTTTGGAAGCAGCTCATCCATCTCCTTTGTCGGCGCATAAAGGATTTTTTGGGTGTCAGCACTTTTCAAAAACGAATGAAAAACTGAAACAATGGGGATATTCTCCAATCAAATGGCAAAACATCTGCCAGAATTAAAAACATTTTTTAAGAAGGCCATTCGCGAAGCAAAAAAGGCTTACGATCAAGATGAGCTTCCGATTGGTTGTGTTCTTGTCAAAGACGGAAAAATTCTGGCTTTTGCTTTTAACCGAACAGAAGCGCGCTCCAGTTTTTTTGCACATGCTGAAATGCTTTGTATGGAAAAAGCCTCTCGAAAATTAAAAACAAAATATCTTGTCGGATGTGAACTCTATGTAACGCTTGAGCCCTGCCGGATGTGTCAATTTGCTGCTAAACTTAGCCGCATTGAATCCATACACTATCTTCTTCCTTCGGAATCTTTTGGATCTAAAGGAAAAGCTTATCGACGCCTTAGGATAAAACGCCATGCTAACGAATTTCAAAACGAATCTTTGCGCCTTCTTAAATCTTTTTTTCAAAAAAAAAGATAGAATAAGTTTATGTGGAAGTGGGGGAGTCTCTTAGCCCTTGCCGGCCTTTTATCTGCCTGCGGTGGGCAAGATGTTTCAATTGCTAACAAAGTTTCTCTGAAAGTTAGATTTTCCGATCAAACCGTTGTAACGAAATTCGAACTAAATCCGGAATACACGATTCAGCAATCCGCGAGTGTTCCCTATGAAGATCTTGGATCGGTTTTTCTCGTTTGGAATCAAGATGCCTTTAGAAACGAACTGGGATCCATTGTGTCTCCTCCGGAGAATTCCGAAAATCTAGAGGTCAATCCGTTTCGTGAATTTCCAAATGGAAAGGACTTGCCCAAAATGGTCCGAAAACAGGATTTAATGGAGATCGTTCATCAAGCCTCCAACCAAGCTTTCCAAACTTCCATGGTCTTTAGTTTTGGGGCATCTCTCGTAACCGGAGGATCTTTTTTAAGCGATCAATTTCATCTTCTTCCAAAGGATTTTTTTGCAACTCAGTATTTTTCATCGAATACCGGGGAAATTAAAGCGTCGATTTCCGCACTTGGTCCAAGCGACGGGGATTTGGGGGGTCTTTATTTTTTCGTGCACTGGGGGATTAATCCATTTTCAGAAATGAACAAAATGCCAAGCGATAGAATTTACCCCCTTCAATTTGAACTTTATCCGACGGGTCCTGCTCAGATAGAATCTTACGGTAGTTGGTGGAATTTCTATCGACATGGAAATGCTCTCAAGGCGATTGAGAGATTCTCGAATCAGCTTCGACCCTTTTGGGTGGAAGCCCCCGGAAGCCTCTAACCGAAATTCCAGCTTGTCCTAAGAATTTTTTCGCTTCTAATGGTGTTTGCTCCGTAAAATGAAAAATCGATGCGGCGGCAACAGCCGATGCGTGACCCTTCAAAATTGCCTCTCTCATATGCGAATAATTTCCAGCCCCACCAGAAGCAATCACAGGAATCTTTACCGCGTCGGATACTTTTTGAATCAGGGCAAGATCATAGCCCTTCATGGTACCGTCTTGCTCAACCGACGTTAAAAGAATTTCACCGGCCCCAAGCTTTTCGATTTCGATAGCCCACTCGACGACTTCCTTGCCTGTGGATACTTTTCCACAGCTTCGCACACATTCATGAACTCCACGGGAGTTTAATCGAGCGTCGATACTCGCTACGATGCATTGAGAGCCAAATCGATCCGCACCCTCTGAGATAAGATGCGGCTGATCGTACGCTGCTGAATTAATGGCAACTTTATCAGCCCCCGCTTGTAAAACACGACGAATCATTTCGACGGAACGAATGCCTCCACCAAACGTAAGGGGGACGAAACATTCGGCGGCCAAGTCATTGAGTGTGTCGTAGTCAGGCTCTCGACCGTCTTTCGAAGCAGTGATATCTAATAGAATGAGTTCATCGACTTCGCGAGTATTGTAAACTTTGATGGAAGGCATCACCGTTCCCACTCTCCGCCAACTATCAAAGCTAACGCCTTTGACGAGACCGACGTCTTTCCAAAGCAAAGTCGGGATGACTCGTGTTTTCAGCATTCAAGTTCCCTTAAAAAATTTCGAATGAGCTGAAATCCGGGTTTCTGGCTTTTCTCAGGATGAAACTGAACTCCAAAAATATGGCCTTTGGAAATGGCTGAAACAAAATTTCCACAGTAAGGCGTCATTGCCACAATAGTGGCGGTGTCTTCGGGAACAAAATGAAAGCTATGCACAAAATAAAAATCGGTTTGATCCGGTAAATTAGAAAATAAAAGAGAATTTTTTTTATAAACAACTTCGTTCCAACCGATATGAGGAATTCGTGAGTCGGAGATGGTGGGCGTAAGTTTTTGAACCTCTCCGGAGATAAAACCCAAACCTTCTTGCTCACCCCCCTCAAAACCTCTTCTCGCCAAAAGCTGCATCCCCAAACAAATTCCTAAGAGTGGCGTTCCTTGTTCGACGGCTTCTCGAAGCGGGGTAATCCATCCACCTTCCTTCAGATTGGCCATCCCTTTTGCGTACGCCCCGACACCCGGCAAAACAATTCGATCGGCAGACTTTAAATCTTCAGGATTGGGAGAGACCTGAACATTCGCACCACATTCTTCGAACGCTCGCCTAACCGAACCGAGATTGCACATCCCATAATCGATCACAACGACATTCATACTTAGTGCACGGCGCTCGAGGGTTGAATTCTGGGTTCCGTGATGACCGTTTGAATCGTATTCGGCTTTTCCTCACTTGGTTCGAGGCGTTGGAGATTTCCCTGTGCATCTTTGATTAAATTCCCGCGGCTATCGCATTTGAAAATTTTCTTATTGGTGAATCGATCGCAGATTTTGGTGAATTCTTCGACACTCATTCCGATCGGCGCCAAAATTTCTTTGAGAGGCTTTCCTAAATAAGTCCAAGGAAATTTCCCGTCCCGCATTTTCACAATTTCAAGGGCATCTTCTCGCGATAAGCGATTTCGCCGGATTTGCATACAAACGTGATCGGTCGCGCGCGCAAAACCGAATTTTAGAAATTTGAAATAATCGTGAATTCCATGGAAAAGATTATCGAGATTTTCGTAATCAAGGGCTCCGCCTTCGACGGTTGTTGGAAAAGCTTCCCAACCATGGTTTTGGGCAACCACTGCATTGGTAAATCCATCCCAGGGAATATAGTAACCCAAGAAAAGTCCGGTTACTCCCACTCGTTTTAAGTCTTCATCGCTCGGATACGTATACGGAATGAGATCTTTCTTTTGAATTCCTTCAAGCCCGATCATATCGCTGACTCGAAGTCCGAGAAGTCCGCCGAATTCCTCCAGCCATCGTCGATCTAAAATATTTTTGTCTGTGGATCCCGCCGGTCCGCCATACTCATGCTGAGAATTTTCTCCCCAAACGAGGAGTGGGACATTCAATTGAACTGCCAGCCGAACAGGAACTGTAAAAATACTGACGTGCTCCGGCCATGAAATGTCGCCGACTTGAGTGAGACCAATGCGATTCAGCTTTGCTCGAATATTGGGATTGGGCTTCACTTCGATGATATCCACACCCAAAGTTCTCAGATGATTGAGATTTCGTTCTCCGACTTCCGACATTTGGCAGGTGGCTGCATTGACACAAAGGGGGTTCAATCCCATTTGAAGCATTTTAATCACCTGGAAAGTGGAATCCTTTCCACCGCTTACGGGAACAATACAATCCCAATTACTTCCGTCTTTCGAGCGATAGCGATCAACAATTTGAAGAAGTTCTTTTTTGCGCTGATTCCAATCGATTGCCTTTCGATTTTCAAAATTTCGACAAGCATTACAAACACCTTCCTCATCAAAAGAAAGATCGGGTTTGGTATCGGGCATAACACAACGAGTGCAAAGCTTAAGCATAAATTAAATCCTCAACTTTTATTTTCTCTTGTGCTGCTGATGTTCAGCAAGAATGCTTCTCAAATGGGGCGGCGCGATCATCGAAATCTCTACGAAAATCTTTGCGATTGCAGAGCGTCAAGGTCGCACGAAGGTTAAAGGACCGGGGGGAGCAAGACAGCGCTCTTCGCTATTCCCCCTTTAGTTACAATAAGTAAAAAGATACTGGCTGTTTTCCTTTAGTACATCCACAGCATCGCGGACATTTACCTCAATAAGTTCGATGCCTTTCGGACCATAACGAAAATCTGTCAA
The DNA here is from genome assembly GCA_964611175.1 of uncultured Bacteriovoracaceae bacterium. GTDB lineage: Bacteria > Bdellovibrionota > UBA2394 > UBA2394 > UBA2394 > CAZSZT01. Next base: position 2,216 of record CAZSZT010000004.1, on the reverse strand, counting down.
CGCCTTACTTTCGAGATTTTCATTTCCGTCTTTTGTGACAAATTTCAAAGATTCGGAGTGGATAGCTTTCGAATTATCGTCCAACACTTCCGAATACTCGTATCTCTCTTGCGGTTGGAGGCTGCCATTCGAATCTTTATTGAAAATCGAGATTAAGCGAGACCGTTCTGCATAGTATTTCACCGTAATCTGTGGTGGCTTATGGGGATAATGAAGATCTGTAGCTGTAGCCGTAACTTCTTCATAATAGGGAGCATTTGGATCGTCATTGTATGCATATTCTTCATAATAGACACGCTTGAGCTCTCCGGGATCAGGATAATTGGCCGGAAGAAAAATCTCCCAGCTAAAATTTCGAATTCCTGAGTTGTGTTTTTTGTATTTAGCTATATCCATAGATTTTATTTGATTAACGGTAACGCCATCATTTGTAATTCCACTTCGTGCGGTTACGGTTAATTCGTCACCTTCGCGAACATAAACCCTTTCGTTCAAGTGCGTTGTGCCGTCCGCGTGGTGCATTAAATATTGCATCTTCGTCCATTGTCCCAGTTCGTTTCTTATGTACTTTTGCTCACGCATCAACTGACCATCAAGACTTCGATCTTCCGTATGAGAAAGCCTTCCGTTTTCGTCATAGAAGAATCTTTCAATCCCCGACATTACTTCTGAATTAGGTAACCAATATTTTACGAGCGTGTAGATTCGATTATCAACTCGACCCTGCTCGCTGTAATTTAGCTGGCTCTTTCCATTCCGATCTAAGGTAAGATGAGATTTAAGTATTCCATCATCGTATCGTTCTTTAATCTCCCATCTCAAATCCTTCACTCCATCAATCATTCCATTTGGCTTAACATTACGAACTTGCTCCATTCTTTGGCACCACGGATCGTTATCAATGGCATATTGAACATTCGCCGGAAAAACCGAAATCAATGAAATGAAAATAACTGAACTGAACATAACTTCCCCTCTTTATGATATTAGCCTAATCAAATAGGGCACCCGGAGGGAACGCGTCAGCAAGTTGATTGTGTTTTTAACTTAATGCGCCAAAGACCTTCAGCCTAAATAATCGAACAAGCGCCGTAGGCACCCCCCAAACCCCCGCAACGAAGGAGCTGTTGCATCGTGTTCAAATTGCATGGCGTTCTGAACACGATGCAACCACGTTTCAAACACGGAATATTAAACATTTCTCATAACTCGCAGATTGAAATAGTGCGTCTCAAACATGGGCGTAATTGCTTTTCGATAGTCCACAATTTTATTCTAACCTCATTTTTTTACAAATTCCCAGCTAAGCGGTGTGCCTTTGGGGACGTCTTTGAGGATGGGCTTTCCAAGTAATTCCTCATAGTACTTTGGAGGAAGGCCAAGCCCCGGTCGAATGGCGCGGAGATTTTCTTTGGTAAAAACTTCTCCGGCTTTCATATCCTGAGCGACATAAAGCGATCGCCGAAATTGAAGAGAAGCTTTGTCGGCATTGGTCGTTCCAAAATGAACTTTTCCCAACGCCTTCCAAGCGTTTTCTGTTTCGGTCACAAGAGATTTAAGTTCTTCGGGTTCCAAAGAAAAGGCGGAGTCAACACCACCTTCCGATCGCTTTAAAGTGAAATGTTTTTCAATGAATACGGCGCCGAGTCCTACACTCAGGATCGGAACGGTCGTCCCCATCGTATGATCCGATAAGCCGACTTCGCACTGAAATTTTTCGCGCATCGCGGGGATCGAAAGTAAGTTTGCCGCCTCGGGCGGAGCGGGATAGGCACTTGTGCATTTTAAAAGAATCAAATCCTTGCATCCTGCCTCCCGAGCTACGCCTACGGATTCTCGAAGCTCTTCTTCGGTAGCCATTCCCGTGGAAATCACCATCGGCTTTCCGGTTTTAGCAATTTTTCGGATTAGAGGAAGATCCGTATTTTCAAAAGAGGCCACTTTATAAAGGGGGACGTTAAGTTTTTCCAAAAAATCGACAGCAGTTTCATCAAAGGGAGTACTGAAGCCAATCATTCCATTTTTTTGGCAGCGTTCAAAAATCGGCTTATGCCATTCCCAAGGTGTATGAGCTTCTTGATAAAGCTCGTAGAGAGATTTTCCTTTCCACAAGCTTTTTTCATCTCGTATCGAAAATTCATCTTTTTTAAGATTCAAGGTCATCGTATCGGCCGTATACGTTTGAATCTTTAGAGCGTGGGCCCCAGCTTTTGCGG
>CAZSZT010000003.1:0-16236 GCA_964611175.1 uncultured Bacteriovoracaceae bacterium | reverse complement strand
TGTATGGAGAGCCCGAGATGCTTGAAGTCTTTAATCGAAGACCTCTTTGGCCTGTCTAATCTATTCCGTCAAATTGACCCACGTGTCAATCATGTCCCTCTCTTGAGTCGTCCATTTCCCAAATCCCGCGCTCGTGCTTGGATGATTAAGATCTTTTTGGGCGGAAATGAGTTTAGAAAGCGACGAGGCATAACTTCCTTCTTGAACGCTTGTTCTTCGAACTTGGGCCCACGGCCAGGAATCCGTGGCACTACTCGTATGGACTTTAAAAAAAGTCGTGGGAGTCGTCTCTGTGGTTCCATGGCAGCCAGAAGAGGCGCATCCTTTCGAATTTTCAGTGGTATCCTTCATGATGGGCCAGATTCTCTCGGCGAAATATTGCCCAGGTGTTTGAGTGCTACTTCCACCGCTCTGAAGGAGAGTGCTGCGAGTGCCTTGGTCTGTATCGATCTGAACATGGCCATCTCCGCAAGACGATAGAAATCCTATGAATCCCCAATAAATCCAAAATTTATTGGAGTTTTTTGTGAAGGTACTGAATAACCTGACGAACATCTTTTGCCCTCTTTTCTTGGGGAAATTTTCTCAGAAAATCTTGATAGCTTACAAGAGCTCTTCCGAGATCTCCGGCGTGCTCTCGGCATATCGCGTCGGCGAGGAGTTGGTCTTCCAATGGAATTTCTTTCTGCTTTTCGAACCACGGACAGGCTTCCGTGGATGACCCTAAGGCTAAAAGATTAAAATTCTTACGCGTAAGAACACGAAGATCGAAGGAATTAATCCTCTCGGCTTTCTCGTAAGCCATGACCGCTTCTTCGTGGTTTTGCTTCGACTCGGCTTGTTCCGCTCTTTCGATCCAATATTGAAAACTTCCAACGGGAGGTGTCTGAATGGGGGATTCACTCGACCCTTGCTTCACGACGGCCAAAGGGGGGGTTGAGGAATTTACCCCCGACTCCAAGAGGGCATTAAAGATTTTCGGGATCGTGTTGAGGTGAACGGCAGCGATGACACTTCCTAAAAGAATCAGAAGGAGAAGAAGACGAAAACCATATCGATCGATTCGATCTCGATGCTTCGGATCATAAAGCATTCGACTTAACCAGCCGACTTCTTCAAATGCGGGTTTTCGAGTGGAAACGACTTCGTTCGTCAGCGACGACCGATCGAGCATGAGTTCGTCGTCCGAATGACCGACGACTAACGTATCTTTCCAGCCTTCTGATTCTGAAACTTTAAGGCGATGCTTAAAATCCTCTGGAAAAATCGAGCGAACAAATTTTGCAACCGATCGTGCATCGGTACGAGGGTAATATTTTTTTAGAAAGGCTCGAAGACTTTCGCCCATTTCGGCGCAGTTTTGGTAGCGATTTTTGAGCTTGAGAGACAACGCTTTGAGCGCGATCTTATCGAGCTCCGGGGGGAGCTCACGGCGCAATTTACTTGGTGCTTTTACATCGGCCCTTCGGACTCTCTCAAGAGTGATCATTTCGTCGTCGGAATAAAATAAACTTCGAGAAGTCAGGAGTTCATGAAAAACAATACCCAAACTAAAAACATCGCTTTGAGGGCTTAATTCTTTTCCCGAAGCTTGTTCTGGAGACATATAACAAAATTTTCCTTTGAGAACGCCCGAACGTGTTTGGGTCGCCCCGCCACTTCGTTTTACTTTGGCGATTCCAAAATCTAAAATCTTCGCTTCGCCGTTGTAACTGAGAAGAATATTCGGAGGGGAAATATCTCGATGAATAATCCCAATCCGCTTTCCAAAAGAGTCCGTCAGGGAATGGGCATACTCGAGTCCGCGGCAGCACTGCAGGATGATGAAGCAAGCGACGTCCACGGGAATATAAATCCGGCGTTCCGCGCAGGTTCGAAGTAAGTTGCCCATATCTCGCCCGAATACATATTCCATTGCCAGGTAGTAATTTCCATCGACCTGGCCAAAATCAAAAACGCGAATGATATGAGGATGTTTAAGATTGAGACAAATCTGTGCTTCTTCCAAAAACATTCGGATGAAATCCGGATTACTCGAGTAATCTCCAAGAATTTTCTTGAGGCTATAAATTTTTCCATTGGCCGCCGAGGCTTTAAAAATTTGAGCCATCCCCCCGGTGGCAAGCTTTTCGAGGATGGCATAACGACCAAACTTTAAAGGAGCCTGAGGTGGTGGACGTAAGGGGCCTTTTGTTTCGGTCAAGGAGACCTCCGGCTAGAAAGAATATAGTCTTGAAGATCTGCTAAGAGAGCTTCCTCTTGCCTCCCGTCGGTTGCCATATCTTTCCATTCCGCATTTTCTAAAACTTCTGTGATGACGTGCGCGGAAATCATTGAGCCGGTCGGCGGATTGGGTGAAATCCGAAGACTCACTTGGTAGCGTTGCGTGGGGATATCTTTAATCCACTCCGTCACCAGTAAGCCGCGTTGTCGATCTCGCAGTTTAACTTCAAAACCTTTCTTCCATTCGAGGTATTGCTCCGATAAGGCCACGACCTTTGAGGGAGAAAGGGCCATCTCTAAATAGGTCTTCGGAGGGCGTTGGGTTCGTTGCGAACGTTCGGTGATACAAGCAGTCAAAAACAATAAGAAAAGCAGCCCAACTAAACGAGACAGATCCACTCCTCATATTTTGAATTGCGACCGGTCACAATGTCAAAAAATCGCTTCTGAATCTCGGCCGTTAAGGGGCCGGGTCTTCCACTTCCAATTTGTCTCATATCGACTTCTGCAATGGGAGTGACTTCAGCTGCCGTTCCACAGAGAAAGGCTTCTTCGGCATTATAAAGCTCATCTCGACTGATTCGTCGTTCAAACACGCTTAAACCCATATCCTTTAAAATATGGCAAATCGTGTCCCGGGTAATTCCTTCGAGAACGCTCTCCACACCCGGTGTAAAAACTTTTCCATTTTTAACCACAAAGAGATTTTCTCCCGATCCTTCCGCAAGATAACCTTCGGGGTCGAGCAGCAAGGCCTCATCGAATCCGAGTTTGCGAGCCTCTACCTTTGCCATGACTGAATTGATATATTGACCCGTCATTTTGGCTTTGGTCATTGAGATATTTGGATGATGTCGAGTAAAAGACGAAATTTTTAAACGCGAACCTTTGCTCACTGCGTCAGCACCAAGATATTTGCCCCAGTCCATCGTGATAATGGCGACCGTAAATGGATGGCTTGTGGAATCAAAATAAACTCCGAGTGGGCCGGCATCCAAGATTCCTAAGGGGCGTAAATAACAAGCCCCAAATCCTGAACTTTTGACGGCATCTTTACAGGCCGTCACTAATTCATCCAAAGTGTATCGGAGTGGAAGCATTCCGGTATGCGCCGAAGCTATAAATCGTTTCATATGGTCGTGGCATCGAAAAATTCCAATTTTTTTGTTCTGAAGTTCGTAAGCTCGAATGCCTTCAAAAATTCCAAGCCCATAATGCAAACTGTGGGCGGTGATGTGAACCTGCGCCTCTTCGGCGGGAACGAGCTTTCCGTCGAGCCAAATCACTTTTCCGATCTTATTTCCGTAAGGCTTTCGTTCTGTCATGGGGTGATTGTATGCGGAAGCCATGGGACGATGGCAACCTTATATTCCGGAATTTCAAGTTGAATCTCCGTAAATTCAGGGGCTACACTCATAAACGAAGGGTTTAAAGATATTTTGATCGTTTTAAGTAAGGAGGCGTCGTCTTGAGAAATTTTTTGGCGGTTTTGATCGGTGGAGGTTTGGTCTTAAGCATGAATTCCTGTTCAAGTAGTTCAAGCGGCCCGAGCGGAATTGCGGCGTCGGCGTTGAGCTCACCATTCGAAACAAGTTCTTCTGTCGATTTGAGTTCCACTTTCAAGGGTGCTCGTGCTTTTCCAAGTGTTTACACGGATCGTGCGGCTGTTCTCCAGCGTTTGAAAGATGAAACATCGAATGATGATAATTGTACGTTTACGATCGATCTTACAAGAGACACGACCGCCTATGCGTCGTGCTACGGGCCGGATCTTCTTTTGTCTGGCACTCATCCGGATGGCGCCGTTCCCTCTTGCCCATCAAGTGGCGGAAATCCGAACCCTCTTCCAGGTGGAGATACCGGAATTTGGAATTCAACCGATGATGGAACCGAAGCCTGCACGGCCGCTCAAATTAATAAACTCATGGATTATCACACCAAAAAAGCTTACTTCGCCCAAGTGGCGGGAATGGCGCTGAAGTGTTTTGTCACCTCCAATTCTCTCAGCTTACCGGCAGTCGGCGAGTCCGCTTTGAGTCTTGACTCGACTCAGTTAAGCGATTTTGGATTTACGAATTTTGTACCGTCTTCCGCGAGTGTGAGCGCGATTACGGATAATAACGGTGTTGAAGGTTACAAATACACCGTCGAAGGGAATGTCACGTATAGCGAGACAACAGGAGCGCCAGCGGCGGCGGTTCCATTTTCGATTTCCTTTCAATACACCGAAGAGACCGATGGTGGGTTTCGATCCCATACAACTTATATTTTCAGAGACGATTCAACCACAAACGATACGGGACACTGTGCGGCGTTAACGGGTTATAGTTCCACGGGCTCGTTGACCGCCACTCAGGCGAGTTCTTCTTCGAATGTTCTCATTCAACTCGATCATGCTAATTTTTGTGGAACGACTTATAATCCGTTTACGGACCTTGAGCCGGATGTTCGGCCCTGTGATAAAGCGACGAAGAATACCGACTCCGATTCAACGAATGGTTGGGGGGCGAACTACAATCGGTTGAATTTTGATTTTAATCCCAATACCGAAGTTGGGACTTATGCTTACGCTTGGGAAGCGGGAAACACAGATGCCTGGACTCGGGTCTTTAATGCTCAAAAAACATCGTCTACCGTGGGCGTGGGCTACTTTGGATTTGGCCCGGATGTGGCCTCGGACGATAACTCCACGGCGTGTGAGGAATCAACGGATCTGGGAAATATTACCGGAATGATTTGTAATTGGACCGGTCCTGGGAATAATCGAACTCGCAATGATTATGTTCAAAAGCAAGCCATGCAAAAAAATGCAGCAGGTGTTTGGACGGTAACGTCCGAAAATATTATCTATGCACCCGTGAATTCGTGCACGGTTTCGGGAAGCGACCTCGCTTACTATGCGGTGACTGGAAGTGGCGCATCGGCTTGTTCGGAATCGAGTACGGGAAAAACGTTGGATTCCGCGACCGTCATTGCTGCGGGAACTCGTTTGGATCTGGAAAGCCTCGCAGACTACGATACGGCATGGACGGCTCCCACCGCACCCGGGAATTTTTGATTTAAAAAGGATTTCTTCAAGGTGCTAAAAACTTTGAAGTCCATTGGCCATCTTTAAGTTCAAAGAGTTCGCGATCGTGGAGGCGGGCTCTTTGCCCGGTCCAGAATTCGATGCGGGAAGGGGTGAGTTTGTAAGCTCCCCAAAAACCAGGGCGCGGAACTTTTCGATTTTCATAACGCTTTTCCATTTCCCGAACACGTCGATCAAGGTCTTCTCGGCTTTCAATAGATGAACTTTGGGGAGAGGCCCAAGCTCCAATCTGAGATTCACGTGGACGCGTTTCCCAATACGCATCGGAGGTTTTAGCGGAAGCTCTCTCCATTTTTCCTTCCATGCGAACTTGCTTAAAAAGTTTCGGCCAATAGAAAACAAGCGAGGCCTTTGGATTTTCATCGAGTTCTTTTGCTTTTCGGCTTTCGAAATTCGTATAAAAAAGGAGGGCCCCGTCTTCGAAACCTTTCCATAAAACATAGCGAACCGAGGGAAATCCGGTTTTAGAAGCGGTGGCGAGTGCCGCTGCGGTGGGGTCCGCCTCCTCGGTTTTTTGAGCCTTTGCAAACCAATCTTGAAATTTGATGAGTGGATCCATTTTAATCCTTTAATTTCTTCTCCAGTAAATCTTTCAAAAGAGCCGGATTTCCTTTTCCTTGAAGGGCCTTTTGACATTGGCCCATAAAATATCCAAAAAGTTTATCTTTGCCAGATTGATAATCCGCCAGTTGCTTCGGATTGTCAGTGATGACTTTTGATATAATTTCCAACAGGGTTTTTTCATCTCCCACCTGCAAAAGACCTTTTTCGGAAATAATTTCTTGAGCCGATCGCCTTTGTTTCATCATGACTTCAAAAACCTCTTTCGACATCCCAAGCGAAAGAGTTCCATCCTTCACCTTCCTTAAAAGCTCCGCCAGAGCAGAAGCCGTGGGATAAAAACTTTCGAAGTCCGTTTCGACATTGGCAATTTGGGCCAGAACATTGGTTTGAATAAAGTTCGAGGCCATCGAAGGATCTTGAATCGTTTTCGCGACTTCCTCGTAATAATCCGAAAGCGCTACCGAGGCTGTGAGAACTTCCGCATCATACGGTGATCGACCATAGTCTCTTTCAAAACGTTGCATCTTCTCCATCGGAAGTTCTGGAAGTTCTTTTCGAATTTTCTCGGTTTCCGTCGAACTTAAATAAAGAGGACGTAAATCAGGCTCTGGCATATAACGATAATCCGAAGCTTCTTCTTTCGACCGCATGGCATGAGATTTATTTTGATCGGCATCCCAGAGTCGGGTCTCTTGAAGAATGGGAATTCCCGATTCCAAGCATTCGTATTGTCGAAGTGCTTCAAAGGTTGTGGCCTTTTCGAGATTACGAAAGCTGTTAATATTCTTAAGCTCCACACGAGTTCCAAATTCCTTTTGACCGCAAGGGCGCAAACTAATATTCGCGTCACACCGAAAATTTCCTTCTTCCAAATTTCCATCGCAGACATCCAGATAACGGAGCACTAAACGAAGAGCTTTAAGGTACGCAACCGCTTCGGAGGGAGAACGGATCTCCGGTTTCGAGACAATTTCAATCAAGGGCACGCTGGATCGATTAAGATCCACAAGGCTTACGCCCCGATCGTCGAAATGCAAATTTTTGCCGGCATCCTCTTCCATATGAATTCGAACGAGGCCAACTCTTTTCTTTTCACCTTGATAATAAAATGAAACTCCGCCTTCCTCCGCATACGGTCGATCGTACTGAGAAATTTGATAGCCTTTTGGAAGGTCCGGATAAAAATAATGTTTTCGAGAAAAAACCGAAAGAGGGGGCATTCGGCACTCGAGGGCCAGCGCTGTTTTAATAGCCATTTGAATGGCAGCCGTATTGAGAACCGGAAGAGCTCCAGGCATTCCCGTGCAGACACTCGATACGGCCGTATTTGCGGCTTGCCCATAAGCGTTTGGGGCGGCGCTCATGAGTTTCGTTTTGGTTTTAAGCTGGGCGTGAACTTCGAGGCCCATAACGATTTCGTATTTTTTAAGGACGCCTTCTAGCATTGAAGGATTCCCTTCTTGATCGGGTTAGCTCTTTCATAAGCAGCGACGGCTGAAAGGATTTTCGCTTCTTGATAGGGCCCCGCCATGAATTGGGCACCGACCGGCATTTTTTTTGAATCATAACCAATAGGAAAGGAAGCCCCTGGAAGCCCGGCTAAATTCAATGAAACCGTGAAAATGTCGGAGAGATACATTTGGAGGGGGTCATCACTTTTTTCGCCCATTTTAAAGGCGGAAGTGGGAGACGCCGGGGCGTAAAGAAGATCTACGGATTCAAGAGCTTTTAAAAATTCCATCTGAATTTTTGACCGAACGAATTGAGCTTTCGCATAAAAGGCATCGTAATAACCCGAGCTCAGCGCGAAAGTACCAAGCATAATCCTTCGTTTGACTTCTTCGCCGAAACCCACCGACCGAGACTGAATGATTAAATCTTTCATTGAAGAAAACTTTTCAGCTCGTTTCCCGTATCGAATGCCATCGTAACGAGCCAGATTGCTCGAGGCTTCCGCCGTGGCGACCAAATAATAAACGGCGATTCCGTACATCGTATGGGGAATGGAAACTTCTTTTATTTCGGCCCCTTCTTTTTTAAAAACCTCGACGGCGGCTTCCGTCATTTTTTTAATTTCTGGATCGATTCCTGGCGCTGAAAAATATTCTTTGGGCAGGCCAATCTTTAAGCCTTTAAATGTTCCTGTCTTGACGGCTTCGGTATAGGAATCCACCGGCACATTCAGGGTCGTCACATCTCGTTCGTCTCGACCCGCGATGATTTGAAGAATTTCAGCACAATCGGCGGCATCGTCCGCGAACGGGCCGACTTGATCGAGAGAACTTGCAAACGCAATGACTCCCGATCTTGAAACTCGTCCGTAAGTGGGTTTCAATCCTACCACACCACAAAAGGCGGCTGGTAGACGAATACTTCCTCCGGTGTCGGTTCCCAGAGCGCCGACACAGATTTCCGCGGCGACCGCAGCGGCAGAACCTCCGCTACTTCCACCCGCGATTCGACTGGGATCGAAAGGATTCGATACCGGTCCAAAAGGCGTGTTTTCGTTGCTTGAGCCCATGGCGAATTCATCACAATTCGTTCGACCTGGAAAGAAGGCGCCTGCTTTTTCGAGTTTTTCAACGACGGTTGCGGAGCGAGGCGGTCGGTATCCCTCCAGCATTTTACTTGACGCTTCGAGCTTTTCGCCTCGAATTCCGATCATATCTTTGATGGCAATGGGAAGGCCCGCTAAAGGAAGACAGGCTTGTTTTTCATCCAAAATTTTTGCATGTTTAAACGTACGATCTTCAAAAATTTCTAAATACGCATTGATTTTTGGATTACGCGCCTTAAGAGTTTTAAAAAAATCCTGATAGTATTCCGTACGAGAAATTTTCTTTTCTTCAAAATGAGTTCGTAAACGGCAAAGTCTTCCCATAATTCTTATCTTTCAATAATGGAAGGAACCTCATACAGCATCTCGCCGGGAAGGCCACTGAGTTTGGGGGCGTTCGACGTTGCTTCTTCGTTCGATAAAACAAGGGAGTTGCATTCCACGGAATGATCTTCTTTTCTTAAATAGGGCTCCGCTTTAAGATCGAGTTGTTTCATAAAGGCCGTTAATACATGAAAGGCACCCATTTCTTTCGATTCTTCAGGAGTCATGGGAACTTTATTCAGTTGCTGGACATAATCCAGGATCTGGCTCAGTTGCGATCCGAAAGTTTTTTTCTGAGATGCTGAGAGTTCGAGATAGGCCAGCGAGGCAATTTTTTCTACAGAAATATCCATAGAAAGAACCTATACGAAGCTGATTTCAGGGTGAAACGTTTTTATTTGCCATTCCCGCCGGCGGGGTCCATTCTGGATTCGCTTGAAATCGTTGATTTTAACATTTGGTTTCATGGGGTTTTTTCCGTTTGTTCTGGGATTTTTCAGCACCTCGCCTTCTTTTGCTCAAGAGACCGATCTCCTTCATGATTGGATTTTAGAAATCGAAACTTTAGAGGCATTTCTTCGAAAAAAAACTCCGGCCGAGGATGCACCCTTTCATGAAAAAGACGAATACCAGGCCCTCCAGTCTTTTTTGGAGGAACTTCGTCTTAAAATTCAGGATGTTCGTACAGAGGAGGATATTCATGAGTTAGAGGCCGAGGTTTCTACCTTTGTGAACGAATATCCGCTGGAGGCGCCTTTTGACAAAATCCCGCTTCTGATGAATGAGTTTCATTCCCATTATCATGGCGATAAAGACGATTTCCAGAGATGGACCGAAAGCCTTCGATTCACAAAAAACTTAGAAGACGAAATCACTCGAAAAGAAAATTCGGAGTTTGGACTTATCCTTCGGGCGATTCAAGATTTTCATTTAGATATCTCCAATTTACTTTTTCACAATTTGTCTCCCTATTCGGTTCGTCCTCAGGATCGCGAGCCTCAAAGCTTTGCGGAAATTTTTCGTTCTTCGATCGTTTCGCATTCCCCTCAAGAAAGATTTTATGTTTTAAAATATTTAGCGAATGAATCGGCGAGTTTTCAGCGAACTCCAGATTTAATGAGAGCCCTTGGCGATTTGCAAGATTTTCTGAACCGACACTCCGTACTGAAAACGTCGTCGTTGCAAATTCAAGCTCAACAGCAACTGCTTGAGGTTGAGGAAAGAGTTTTTTCCGATCAAGATCGTTTTGATTTTCAACTGACTCCCGTTGAGTTGCCGGAGAACTCGGACCTCTACTTTTTTGAGTTAAGTGCCGTTGCGAAGGTTTCTGATTTCATCGGAATTCCCTATGAAATCTCAAGAACTTTGGTTCAGACATCCGAATTCAATCAAGAGGCCGTAGGCCAGGCTTTAGAGCCCTTGATTCTTTCAGGCGAGAGTATTCGAGATTGGTTGAGAAGGATCTCTTTCTTTCCTTTAGTTGAGCATCATTGGCAACTTCGCCTCTATCAAAAACCAAAGGATGGCGTTCCAGAAAAAGTGGGAGTGATGCGTCTATCGATTCGTCGGGATCCAAAGACCCGACATCTTGGTTTCGTTTTCGAGCCGCTTTATTTCTATACGGGCTCTGAGCATTCTTCGGAAATCATGCGACCGGATATTCGGTTCGTTCCCCGAGGGACGGAGATTTTACTTTTCAGGCACCTGTTCCTGGAGGATTTAGGACATATTCCCGTTATTCCCGATCGAATCATCGAGTATGGACCTCGGGGATGGCGTGTGGTCGGAGAGGAATGGCGGCTTGCACGACTTAATCACCAGGAAATTTCGACCTCGTTTCATATGTCGAAGGACCAAAGCAGCCGACGGGAGGCTAAATATCAGAAAAACTCCCGTATCCTCTTTGGTTTTGACCTTAAAGTCAGCGGATTTCACCAAGACAAAACGCGCTGATTTCAGCTATAAGGCTTAGACTATGAATATTAAGGCCACCGATATCCGAAAAGGTTATGTCATTAAATTTAAAGATCGCCCTGTTCGTGTTGTTTCGGCAACCCATCATACGCCTGGGAATCTTCGAGCCATGATGCAAGTCGATATGAAAGAAGTTTTTACGGGCACCAATTACAATCATCGTTTTCGTTCAGACGACACGGTTGAAAAACTCAATGTGGACTATGTGAATATGGAATACCTTTATCAGGAAGGAGATTCCTACGTTTTTATGAATACCGATAATTATGAGCAAGTTCACTTGAATGCGGAACTCGTTGGAGACGGAGCTAAATATCTTTTGCCCAACGCAAAAGTGAATGTTTCATTTATTGAAGACAAACCTGTTTCGATTGAACTTCCGCCACGAGTTACCTTAAAAGTCGTGGCCACGGAGCCCGGCATTCGAAATGCAACGGCAACGAATGTTCTTAAACCCGCCACCCTTGAGACGGGCGCGGAAGTTGGCGTTCCAGCATTCATTAACGAAGGGGACTCGATCGTCGTGAATACCGAGACTGGCGAATACATGAGCCGGGGATAAACTCTTAAGAGAACGCTGATCTTTGGTTTAACTTCTATCGATCGATACAATCGACCTTGAGTTAAAGGTAGGGGTTCCAAGATTCTGGCGTTGGAGCTTCGATTATTTGATTTTCCAAAATAATTTTTCGAGAATGAAGTCCAATTCCTTCCTGCGGCCAAGGGGGACCACCATAAAGGCGGTCGCCGAAGAGCGGGTGACCGAGAAAACTTAAGCCGGCGCGAATCTGATGACGCCGGCCCGGACCTAAAAGTTCAATCTCCAAAAGGCACTCGGAGGCACTTGATCGAAGCGTTTTCCAGCGGCATTTTCCAAGTTCGTGGGGACTGCCCTTGGTTTTCACGGTCATTTTTTTTGAGCTTTTATAGCGACTTGAAAAATAAAGGGAAAAAGACTGCGGCTTGGGGTGCCCACTTACAAGGGCCCAGTAAATTTTTTGAATCGTTTCACCTTGGCGAAAAAGAATTCGATAGCGATCGAAGTTTTCTTTATTTTTAGCGACTAAAATGCAACCCGTTGTTTCAAAATCAAGGCGATGAACTAAACCAAATTCGGGAATTTCGCTTAAGGCCGGAAAATTTTCCTTAAGCCAATTTTCGACAGAATTTTTGTTCTTACCCTCAACGGAATGGCAGAGCTCTGGTTTGTTGATCACCATCCAATTTTTAGAATCATAAATGATCGTCGGAGTTTTCAACTTTTGGCAGCAACATCCGCGAGTTGATTTTCAAATTGAGCCGATAATGCCGCCTTCTCTTCGTCCGATAGATACGAGGTCGCCGTGACGACAATGGACTGTTGTTTTCCTGTTTTCAGGTCTTGAGCCGCGACTTGGACAATTCCGTTGGAGTCGATCGAAAAGCTTACTTCGATTTCCGGAGTTCCTGCTTTCGCGGGAGGAATGTCTTCGAGAGTAAATTCACCGAGAAGGGTGTTGTCGGTGGCCAACCGCTCCTCACCTTGTAGAACTTGAATTTTTACGGAACGCTGATCGTCCGTAACCGTCGTAAAAATATGGCTCGCTTGTGTTGGAATGGTAGAATTCTTAGGAATGAGAATGGATGAAAATCCTCCAGCCGTTCTGATTCCAAGGCTAAACGGAGTCACATCTAAAAGAAGAACGGGCGCTTCTTCCGCTGTGAGTGTTTTTCCAAGAATAGCGGCCCCAATCGCCACAGCCTCGTCCGGATGAACATTTTTCGCGGGAGTTTTCTTAAAAAACTCTTTGACTCGTTGTTGGATGAGCGGCATTCGCGTCATGCCACCCACCAAAAGAACATCGTCGATGTCTTGAACTTTAAGAGCGGCCATTTCAAGAGCTGACTCACAAATTTTCATGGTCTGGTCAATCAGGTCCACGGTCAATTTCTCAAGTTCCGCGCGTTTCACGATTCGCTTCAGATGTTTCGAATCATTGTTCACAGTCGTAATAAACGGCAAATTAATTTCGGCTTCTGTCTGCTCGGACAGCTGGCATTTAGCCGTTTCTGCCGCGTCTTTAAGCCGCTGCAGGGCCATTTTATCTTGCTTAAGATCAACATGATGTTCCTTCGTAAATTCAGTTGAAACCCAATCGATGATCCGATGATCGAAGTCCTCACCCCCAAGAAATGTATTTCCGGCCGTCGCCAAAACTTCAAAGGTATCTCCACTGATATCTAAAATCGAAACATCGAAAGTTCCCCCGCCTAAATCATAAACGGCAATTTTTTTGTTCACCTTCTTTTGAAAACCAAAGGCAAGAGCGGCCGCGGTTGGCTCGTTGACGATTCGAAGAACTTCCAATCCGGCAATCGATCCCGCATCTTTCGTCGCCTGGCGTTGCCCGTCTGAAAAATAAGCCGGCACGGTGATCACCGCTTTATCAATCGTACATTGAAGAGATTCTTCCGCAATTTGCTTAATTTGTTTTAAGACAACCGCAGAAATTTCCTGAATGGGATGATTCCTCCCGAAAACTTGAACACGCGGATCTCGGTTAGGCCCTTGAACGATTTTATACGGCACCGACTGCATGGCTCGCTGAACTTCTGGTGCGGAAAAATTTCGACCGATCAAACGTTTTGCGGCATAAATTGTATTTTCCGAATTCGTAATCGCCTGTCGCTTCGCAATATGACCCACCATCGTTGATCCATCCGGATTGAAGGCAACAACCGATGGAAGGGTTCGATATCCACCCTTTTGTTCGAGAACTCGTGGAGTATCAATCTCCACAACGGAGACGCATGAATAGGTTGTACCGAGGTCAATTCCGAGCACAAAATCGGGCATATTTTTACATTTTACCGTACATTGGAGTTAGAAAAATCAATTAAGTCCTCAAGATATAAATAATGCGTTGGGTCAGAGCTGTTGAAGGAGTTTCTTTGCGCCCGCGTGATTGGGGTGACGCTTGAGCGCAGCTTCCAGTTCTTTCTTGGCGATTTTTTTCTCTCCTAAGAAAACTAAAACCTGGGCGAGATAAATACAGGGATCGGGGTTTTTCGGTAAGCTAGCTTTAGAGCGTAAGAGCATTTCTTTTGCATCTCCGTAACGATCCACAAGACCGAGTTCCAAAATCGCCCTTCCCGCCATCAAAAGCCCTTCCCCGACGCTCGGGTCGTACTTAAGGGCTTGTTCGGAGATTTCAAGAACATCGTTGTAACGCTTTTTTTGCAAAGCTTCCGTTGCCGAATTGACCAGTTCTTTGGCTCGTTGTTTGTGCATCATGGGTTTTACATCTTCATAAGCTTTTTTATATTGTTCGCGTTCGGGATTGGTTTGATAGGCAAGGGCGAACGAACTTGCCGCGCCGACAAAATCTGATTTTTTTTGGAGTTCGAGACCTGTTTTATAATGCTTTTCAGCCCTGGCATAAACTTCCATTTTCGGATCGAGGGTTTTTATCTTTTTAGCTAAGTCTTCTGGTTTCGACTTTTTGGAGGTATTTCCTTTTAACGAAAGCCTTAAATCAACGGCCTCCCGTTCCCGGGGATCCTTCAGGAGGGCATAGGCCTTTTGAATTCGTGAAAAGATGACCTCAAGCTTTTCTTTATAATGGCCGAGTTTCTTTTTAAAAAAACGATCGGGATGAAATTTTTTGGAAAGACTTAAGTATTTTTGTTTCAATTCATGAGCCGAAGCGCTCGTTGTAATTCCCAAAGTCTTATAAGGATTGTCGTTGGTCCCCTCCTTATATTTCGAAAGAATTTCCATTCTGAATTTTCTATCTAAAGTCTTTAAATCCTCATCGTGTTCTTCGGAATCGAGTTGGAGCTTTAAGGATGAATCCAGTTCGGGTTTCGGAGACTGGGCCGACGGTGCTTCTCCGATCCATTCGATGGCTTTCTTTTGATGTAGATGATCGATATATTTCAGGGTTTCTTCTTCTGGCCAGGGGCAAAGAGGGAGAAGATCTTTTACGGAAATCGGATGAGTCATTCGAGATAAAAGAAAGCCTTCTTCGGCGCTCAAATTATCTGGTATTTCCGACTGTCGTACGACCCGACGCTGCGGTTCTGAATTTTTCCCCATGAAGCTTAAATTTTATCATTAAAATGCTCTCGAACATATTGAAGCGCCGCATCGGAATCGCCGAGACGACCTTCGAGTTGTTCCGTCTCCACGCTTTCCAAAATATTTTTAAAGATCGGACCGGGTTTAAAACCAAGACGAATCAGATCGCGTCCCGTAATGAGGGGAGTCGGCCTCAAAGCTTCTTTTGGAAGATTTCGTAAAGATTCCTGACACCAATGATAAAGCGTCAAATTCTGGTGACAGGCCATGCAATCGATATAATGCATTTTCAAATGGAGATCGAAATTCGGGTTTCTAAGAAAACGCTTCAAGGTCGACGGCCTCATTTGCGGGGCATCCTTGAATTTAAGATGATCTCGAGTGAGTTCACAGACGATTTCCGTCAAGTGATTTGAGGCATGAAGTCTCTTTAGAATTTTCTCCGCCATTTCCGCCCCAACATTTTGGTGATTATTGAAGCGAATTCGGTCTGGGGGTTGATGAGAGAAAGTTGGTGGTTTTCCGATATCATGAAGAAGGCAGCCCCAAGCTAATTCCGGTGGAACACCTTCGCATTGTATCAGCAAAAGCAACGTATGAACCCAGACGTCTCCTGCCGGATGATGGTCAGGGGGCTGTTCGCACCCCTTCATCGCTAACGCTTCCGGAACGAGCTGCGCTAAAAGCCCAAGGTCTGCTAATTCATTAAACGAGCGGTCCGCATTTTTGCCGGTAAGCATCTTTGTTAATTCATCGAAAATTCTGTCCGAAGATATATTTTTTATGAGAGCAGCCTTGTTTTGAATTGCCGATCTTAACGAAGGATCCATTTGAAAATCGAATCGGGCGGTAAAGCGAATCGCCCGCAACATTCGTAAATGTTCCTCCTCAATTCGGAGGTTAGGGTCTCCAATGGAGCGAAGCCATTTGTTTTTAAGATCTTCTTGTCCACCGACCCAATCGAAGACGCGGGCTTTAAGGGGATCATAAAGCATTCCATTAATGCTGAAGTCGCGGCGTTCCACATCTTCTCGGGCGGTAGCGGTTCTCACTTGGACTGGATGCCTTCCATCGGCGATTCCGATATCAGCTCGGAATGTGGCCACCTCCACTCGAAAGGGATTTTCGTCGTGTTCCGATAGCACCAAAATAACGTTGAAGGCTTCGCCAATAGAAACCGTTCTTGGAAAAATAGTCCTAATTTGATCCGGAATGGCGTTCGTGGCGACGTCGTAATCTTTTGAGTCGATCCCCATGATGAGATCGCGAACACAACCTCCCGCCCAATAGGCTTCAAAGCCATTGACTTGAAGTTTTTCAACAATGGAGGTTGCGAATTCTTTGGCGGATGCCGCTAATGCCATGAGTGTTCTTGGCATAAGTAGGGGGCAATTTTCAATCGATCTTCGCCATAATAGTCGTTAGGCTCTGCGGCATGACGAAACC
>CAZSZT010000002.1:0-17301 GCA_964611175.1 uncultured Bacteriovoracaceae bacterium | reverse complement strand
TGTTTGACCAGAAAGGGGTCTCTTCTTAGGCTATAAAGCCTTAGGTAGGGTTTTACGCCTAAATGATGAGTTTCAGGTGGCCCGCTGAGCTTAAGATTTTATAAATGGAATCATTAAGAAGAACGAAAAAAGGAGAATAAAAAATGGCTGAGAGTTTAGTGGTTCAATCCAAAGTTCGTGAGCTTTTCAAGGAATTGGATTGCAACACGGGTAGCGATGCTGTTGATCAATTAAACAAAGAAGTCGAAAGAATCATTCGACGAGCCGTCGAACGAACCAAGGAAAACGGTCGAAAGACGGTCAAAGCAGCGGATATTTAATATCTCTGACTTTTTTTGATTGGTTTCAAAGACCAAAAAAAGGCCGCTCGGTTGAGCGGCCTTTTTTATTTATTCCTGTTTCTTCATTTACCGTCTTATTTGGACGGCAAATCAAGAATGACAGAGGAAATTACTACTTTTTCTTTTTCTTAGTAGCTTTTTTCTTTCCCTTTTTCTTAGCAGCCATTTTTTCTCCTTACATCGATTTTAAGTCGAGTTGATATCAACATCATCACTTCCCACGATGAAGAAGTGATCTCTCACCTCCATTGTATGAAGTTTTGATTTAGTTGCAACACGAAATTTCATTTTTTGAGATTTTTTTTGTTGAAAAGAATTTATCGATGTTGAAGACGAACACGTCCCGGAGCATTTTTCGATCGTCTCTTCTTTTCAACGGGGGGAATGCTTCGAATGAGTTTGAGAGATTGTTGTAAATATTCCGGAAGCGCACGGATGTCTCCTTCGCTGAGTTCAACGGACGTCTTATCGTCCAAATCAAGATTGAATGAGCCTTTCGAGTCTCGGGAAACGGAACGAATTTGTGCAAGACGGATCGTTCGATCCTTGATTTGAACGTTATTACTTCGTTGGGCGCGTTCGATTCGAACGTCTTGAACCATCTCGTTAACGAAAAGAAGATTGATGCCGAGCAATACAACGATGATTCCAATTTTTTGTCTTCGTTTTCTCCATTCTAAGTTTTTTGCCGTTTTTTTTTCTCGGATGGCATCGAGATGTTCAATACTTGCTTTTTTAGCGCGCGGAGAAAGTGGCGTTCCTTCCGGTAAAATGGATTTTACATAGCATTCGAGGTCGTGGCGAACAGTCGCCGACAAATCAACAAACTCCAGCCCGACCCCGTGGGGGGAAACCCGGCAGACTTTACCTTCTAACCGAAAAGCTTTTATTCCCTCTTCAGCATCTGGACTCGGAACGCTGAATTCGATCGGAACGATGCTTCCCATGGGGGGTTGTGCATTCGTTTTGACGAAGAGGCCGCCTAAAGAAATATTTTCAATATACTGACGAGCGAATTGGAGTTCGTTATTGAATTTCAGTTCGAGTTTTTTCTGGCTGACATCAACCCGAGTAAACTGACGTTTATCCTCGGGGCGTTGCTGATTTTTGGTTTGCTCAAGAATCTCCTGCGAAGGAGTAAGGTCCAGAGGCGCGGGTTGGGTCTGGGGATGAATGGAAGGAAGTTCCTCTCCTTCAAAAAGTTGTTCGATGGAATTTTTGCGAGGATTGACTTCACTCATCTTTAATCTTCCGCCCGAGAAATTCTCCAAATTTTAAAAGGTTTTACTTCCGTTTGAGCAAAAACTTGTGTCGAGATCGGGAAACCGGGGGGCGTGATGGAACTTGTCATTCGAGAATCATACGTATAACGTTTACTGTAACCCGTTGGATTCGAGTACGAGACTCCCAAGGTTTGATTTCGATATTCCGAGACGCTTCCGAATAGTTTTAGAGTTCCTTTGCCCGTAACCGTATTCCAGCCTTCGTATCCAAAGCCGCAACCGGGATTGGTCGATCCACAACCTAAACCGGTACCGGCATTATAGGCCGCCGAGTTTCCCGCAAAAATCGCTCCGTGCAAATTAATATGAGACGGAGCGTCCGTATGGACCACAACATTTCGTTGCGTCGATACAATACCAAGAACGGTCAGGGAGTGATCGTCCATAACTGCGGCGAGCTCAGCCTGAGTGGGGTCCCCGGTAATTCCTTTTGGGTCCGCCACGGTTTCGGAGCCTTGGGATCCGTCCGAGTTGATCGCCACATATTCGGCATCCTCATACTGGAGGTCATTATGGATTCGAACATCCTTCACGGCCGAAATCGTCATCGAGAAATCCGTGGCCACGGAAGGCCGGGTTCGAGAAGCTCCGCCCAGTCGATCGATGGCCCCTTCCACATGAACATTTCCATTGATTCGGCCATCGACGAGTACGGGATCGCTGGCGGCGTCCTCGGCATTAAAAACATAGGTCACTTCACAAGGATCATCGCCAATATAAATATCTCGTGTATACGTGTTCGCACCCGATGCCAGAGAATCGATGCTTACTTTCTGGAATTTACAACTTTGATGGCCACCTTGAATCTTAGACCATTGAGAACCCGAAAAATCGCCTGAACCCTGGACAACGTCCATTGTCACGCGAGCATCCCCTTTAACGTAAACGCCGCCTTTGGCATATTTGGAAGCTTGATTCGTAATGGGAACATAAATTCCATCGGCAAGATTCGTGGTGCCATCGGGAATCGTTCCCCCAGCGTATTCGGTCAAATAACCAACCAGTTCGGTACCCGTCATCGCCGTATTATTTGTTCCCGCATTATTACTGGGATCGCCAGCCGCTAATCGAGCCGTATTAAAAATCACGGTGGGCAGAGAGATACTTTCTACGCTTCCTTGCTTTCCCTCATTAAAAGTCGCACAGCAAGAATAGCTAGAGGACGACGATTGAACCCATGTATTTTCAGCAGCAGCGGACGTAAATTTGCTATTAAAAACAGGGTGCCCATAAAAATAAGGCCTTTGATTCGTATGAACTTTACCATTAAAGACATCTTTAAGTTGAGCCGAGGTATTTCCGCCAATGAAATTCAGATTCGATCCGTTTTGGTTTTGAGTTCTATCTCGGAAAACGGCCCAGGTAGAAAACGGAGCCCCGGTGATGAGGACGGAAATGACCCCTGCATCTTCGGCGGTTGACGTCGAAAATTTGTGCTGACCGTAGGCACGAACACTCAACTGATATTCATATTCAAAGGTAATTTCATTAGGATTGGACTGAACGGTCGGAATCAGAGGGTAAAAACTGTATTTAATTTCATAATATTGATTGTCCGTCGGGTCGGGATCGGTCCAGGTCGTTGGAAAGGCGGAATCAAAATCCGCAAATTCATGACTCTCGTTCAACGATCCGCCTAGCGACATCGCTTCACTTTTCACAATATCTTTTAAAAACTGAAGAGCGGCGGTTTTATTTGTCGTGTAGGTATCCGAAATTCCATCAAAACTTTCGATCGATGAATTGTTGGTGAGGAGGGCGAGGCGGCCGTCAAAGACAATGTTGTCAATTCCTCGGTTAAGTTTGGCTTGTTCGATTTCGTACGCCGCCTCCATTTGATAACGAGCATCCACAGCGTCAGTATGAAATCCAGTGATTCCTAATGAAAGCCCCGTTTTTTTAAGAAAGGCGACTCCGCCGACCATCGCCACCATTAAAAAGATGACAACAATAAGAATGGCATTTCCGGTCTCGCTTAAATTGTTTTTATTTTTAGTTCTCATAAAGCACCTTTATCTAATTGGTATTCTTCATGGAGACAAAAAATTTAATTTCTTTTCTCGGATAATGATCGGCTTCATTGGCCGCCGTCAGCGGATTATCGTAAGTACGACCCGATGGCGATTGTCTGTTTGACTTCGTGACGACGCGTGGGCTTACGCCTCGGATATCTTCGATTCCATCGTCATCCGTATCCGCAGGGTCCGACCAGGTAATGGTTCTCTGGTGTTCAATGGATCCATCCGCCGTCATCGTGAGGGGAAAGAGTTGCATTCCTTCCACATCCGCTTGAAGGAGCGCCCAATCTTGATATCCGGTCATATCATTGGCGGAGGGGGTAATTTCTCGTCGATAAACTCCTTCATTATCACCGATGGTCCACTCGACAAGTTTTACGGGATAAATTCGAGCGGTAATTCCCGAATATCCGGATAACCCCAAACCGCCTTCTTGATTGTATCGATTGTTAATGCTCGAAACATCCACTTGAAGACGTTGCTCGGGTGAGGATTCTTCTTCAATAGCTGTAATTTGGAATAAATTCGCAAAGACTTCATCGCTCGTACCGAGGGTTTGAGTAATGATATAAAGGCCGCCGACGGCAACCTTTCCATTACATTGGTCGTAGTCGAGCCATAATCGTTCCGCTCCTGACCCTGTTCCCGCCGTCTGAGATGGATTAGTCGTCGGCGTTGCGCTTAGGTGGCAATTGAATTCAGAGCCTGAAAAATTGTATAGAAGCAAACGCATCGAATCATTCGCGTTCGTCAGTGAACTCGTTTCGTAATTGAGATTATTGGGGGGGCGCGTGGACGTCATATTTTCTACGGAAGTTTTTGTCACTCCGGGAAGAGGGGTAACTCCTCCAAGAACTTTCACGCTGTCGCAGTCTGCCGTGACGCCGGTTCCCGCGGGTGGTTTGTCGTCACAGGAGGGGCGAAGGTAAACCACTTGGCTGAGATCATCGTTAAGTCGTTGCTGAATAATTTGAGCACTAATCCGGGCATCATCCGTTTCTTGAGATTCTTGAAGGCCGACTTGGGATTTTTTTATATAACTCGTCATTCCCATTCCCAGGGCAGATAAAATCAAAAGAGACACCATAAGCTCTGTAAGATTGAATCCTGAGATGTTTTTGCTAATTCTCATGCTCATACCCCTCTGCCGCTGACCGTTAAATTGTAGCACGTGCAAGAGGAAGGAAGGCGGTCTAGCCAAATCCGAGGGCCGATGGTAAGTTGCTGAAAGAATTGAAAAATTTGATCGCGCCGGCGGAGGCTTATGCAAAAAGATGACAGTGTTAACTTTTGTTTCTGGAATAGAGCATCAAAACTCTTTTTCTTAGGGGTCTTTCTCTTTCCAATGAACTCGTCGACGGCAGCCGCTTTTTCGGGCTCGGCGTCTTTGAAAGTGGGACAAAGGTTTTTCGATGATCAAAAGTTAAGTCATGTGAACGGTTTTTCGGAATGGGGGGCGTTTGAATTGAATCTCTTACTTGGACTTCATGAATTTCCTTATCGTATTGAGCCGTTGCTTGGATTTAGTTTCATCAAGAATTCTTCGTCTCTCTATGGTTTAAATTCAAGTGGTGGTTTAGCCATGGAAAACGGTTCCCCCGTTCTTTCTCAGGATCGATTGGAATATCAGTTTTACACCCTTTCGTCCGGTGCTCGAATCAAGGCTTGGGATTCCCATACTTTTTTGCTGATTCCTTATTCGGATATTCTTGGAACGTACCGATACGGTCGAATTCGAAAAAAAACCTATGCGATCGGTCAGCAGAAACTCAATGTCGGCGGAGACTTTGGCGCCGAAGTTACGGCGGGAGTGATGCTGTCCTTTTTAACGACTCAAAAAAAGCGTTATGAAATGGAATCGGAATTGGAAATGGATGATTTCGGAATGAGTCTTAGTGCGAGTTATCAGCCCGCTGGGTGGTTTCGTCATGGGCTCGGGCTCATCGATACGACGGGAGGCTGGAGTTTTGCCGGTGGGCTTTACGGTGAGTGGTAGCGTTTGGCATGAGTGATCGAAGAGATTTAGGGCTTCGTGTCGCCTATGACGGACAGACCTTTTCAGGTTTTCAATTACAACCCAAAAAACCTTCTGTCCAAGTCGAAATCGAAAGAGTTCTTACGATTCTCTTTCGGCAAAAAATCAGAATTCAGTTTACGAGTCGGACGGATGCGGGGGTTCACGCCTACGATCAATGGGTGATCATTCCCGATGGATTTGAATTGTTTCAACAATTGCCGAAGAAAAATCAGGAACGTTTTTGCCTTTCCATGAATGCCCTTCTGAAAGGGAAAATTTGCGTTTGGCAGGTCGTGGAACTCCGAAATCATTTTCATCCGAAGAAAAATGTCGAGTGGAAAGAATATCGCTATCGTATCTTTAACTCTCCCTCGGAAGATCCATTGCAAAAAAATGATCGTTGGTGGATTCGGTCTCCCTTGGATTTAAAAAAAATGAAGAAAGCTCTTCGTGCCTTTCGAGGGACTCACGATTTTGTTTCCTTTACTCAATCAAAACCAGAACAGCGATCGACGAAACGAACGATTTTAAGCGCACGGATGATTGTTTCTCCCCATCCGTTTATGGATGGAAGAGAAATCACTTTTGTCTTTAGAGGAACGGGATTTCTTTACCATATGGTTCGAACGATGGTGGGAACCTTGATTGACGTGGGGCGTGGCGTCGATTATGACATTCGACAAATTATTGACTCGCGGGATCGTAAGCTTGCGGGGAGAACAGCCCCATCAGGTGCTCTTAGCCTTGTAAAAACGAAGATTTCAAAGACTTTTTATCGCTCCCTGCGATTCCCCACGGGATTCTAAAATTCGATATAATTAATAAGAGGGAATCGCATTCCTAAAACTAAAAGTATGACGCAAATGATAGGGGATTTGCTCCGGTGAAACTTATTGCTGTTGACGCTGACGATGCCCATAAGGCGCAAGAAAGGGCGGCAGGCCAGCTTGGAATAACGTCTGCTGATCTTAAACTCGTCAATCAAGAAAAAAAGAAATTCACCTTTGAAGTTTTAACCTGCCCGGCGACGGCGGAAGTGGAAATCTCTCGCGATGGAATGCGGGCGATTTTAAAACGTGTTCAGCTTCCCATTGGAGATCGAGCTCCCAAGCTAACGACCGATTTCATGGCGGAAGTTCTTAAAAAAAAAGGTGTTGTGGCGGGTCTTAAATACGATGTTCTTTCCAAAGAACTTTTTAAAATCCTACAAACACCGGGTTTTGATGAATCCAAAGATATTAATATTATCATCGCCGATGGTATCGACCCCATTCCCGCTCAGACAGGGCGTCCTCAATGGGTGATTCCAGTCAAAGCTTTCGAACAGCCGAAAAATCCCGTGTATGTTAAAAAAGGCGAGATCATCGCTCGGGCTCCTAACGCCACCAAAGGACAAGATGGCGTAAAAGTGACAGGCGAAGCGATTCCGGCGCCGGTAGACGAACAATTTCGATTGAGCCTTGGAAATGGAATTGACGTCGTTCGGACTCAGAACGAAACTCAATACGTCGCCAAAGCCTTTGGCCGACTTTTTTATGATGAAGGTGTCCGTCTTCGTTTGGAAACAAAGATTGTCGATCTTGACGATGGGCTAAAGGCGGCAGTTGATATTCCAAAAATAACTTTTTTAAAAGGCAGCATCACGGCTCAGGATTTAATGGATTTAGCTAAACTGGAATCAGTCACTCACGGCCTTCTTTCCGAGGAGCAAATCAATAAACAGTTAAAAGCTGCTAAATCTTTTCCCGCTCGAATCATTGTTGCTCAAGGGCAAGTGCCCGTGGACGGAGCCCCTGGCGATGTCGATTTTGTTTACCTTAAACCGGCGAGCCAAAAACCTATCGACACCCTTAAGGTTGCTCAAAAAATTGTTTTTCCCGGAGAAATTTTAGCCGTGATTCGCCCGCCTAGAGAAGCCGTGAATGGTTTTACAATCTTTGGCGAGGTTTTAAGGGGTAAAGCCTATAATGAAAGCCCTGTCTATGCAGGAAAAAATGTCATTCAAGAAAAAGTCGATGGAAATATTCAGTTTAAAGCCTCGCAATATGGTCGAGTTGTCAAGGAGGGCGATCGCCTTGTGATTCAAAATATTGTGAAAGTCAGCAAGGATGCCATGACCGTCACTCTCGATCTTTTTCCGCAAAAGCGATTGAGCTTTCAAGATGTGTCTAACCTTCTTCGAGACGCCGACATTATGTTTGGTTTTGATAAGGCGTTACTCGAAGCGGAACTCGAGCGAGTGGCGGTCGGAGGTCAACGGGTCGAGGAATTTGTCGTCGCTAGGGGACGACCTTACCGAGCCGGAACCGACGCTGTTCTTCAGTTTAATTTCAATAAAGATGCTTTTAAAGAAAAGGGACTTTTTAGTTCGAAATCGACAGCTCTCATTTTTGCGGCGCCCGGCGATGTTCTCATGACGAAGATGCTTCCGTTAGATGCGGAAGAAGGTTTAAATGTTTTTCGTGAAAAAATTCCTGTCCCCTCCGTTAAGGAAGCCAAGGATATTCGAATCAAGGTCGGCGACGGCGTTGAAGAAGTTTTGGAGGGCCGACCCGGCGAAACGGATAACCCCGAACGTGTCGTTTACAAATCAATAACGTTGGGGACTGTCGTTTGGAATAACGGTTTCATCGACGTGAAGTCGACCGTGGTTTTCGATAAAGACGAAACGATGGTCATGGCAAGTTTCGCTCCAAAGTCGGATTTTGGAACGCCCATCACTTTGTCTCTTTTACAACAATTGGCCGCGCATGAAGGGGTGAAGGTTAACCTAGAAGTGGCTGAAGTTGAAAAAGCTCTGAAGGCCCCGCGCACCTCGGATAAAGAATTGACGACCGTTACCATTGCGAAGGCGATTCCGGCTAAACATGGAGCCGATTCGAGCGTTCAATACTTCGTCGAGTTCAACGGAAAATCCATTACTCATTATATGAGCGCGAAGAGGCGAGAAGACGAGGAACCTGCGATTTGCGATTGCGTTCGTCCAGGCGATGTTCTTGCGATAAAGACAGCCGCCGGAAATGGAGAGGACGGAAAAACCATTTTTGGACGTCGGATTCCCGCTCATCGTGGAATCGACGAACCTTGGCTTTATGGGATTGGAGTCGACAAATCGGCGGATGGTCTTCAGCTCACCTGTGTGGCGCCAACCCCGGGTTTTGTTATTTTCGAAGGTGGGCGACTCATCGTTCGAAATACCGTTCGTATTTCTCAGGACAAAATGTCGGCGACCATGACCTTTTATCCATCGAAAAATCCGCGTTTTTCCCTTCGCGAAGATAAAATCCTTGCGATGTTGGCGGGCTTAGGAATTAAAGAAGGAATTAAAAAAGACGTCATTCAAGAGAGTATTGAAGAGTGTATTCAAAAGGAAAAGGTTTTAAAAGATATTGTCGTCGCCGAAGGCAAGGCCCCGAGCCGTGGTAAGCCCGCTTCGTTTCACTACGCCATTGATACGGGTACGACTGTCGGAGAACTTCGAAAAGACGGAAGTATGGATTTTAAGAGTCGATCGATTTTTCAGTCGGTTCGAAAAGGTCAACTTCTTATGGTGAAACACCCCCCAACGGTTGGAGAGGATGGGGTCGACGTTCTCGGAAATCGTGTTCCAGGTCGATATGGTGAAGATATTCGAGTGGATGCCGGAGTGGGAGTGGAGGTTTCAGGAAACGATCATGAGTATCGAGCAGCAACCGATGGTATAGTGGAAATTTTGCCGAAGGCCATTCGGGTCATTCCGGGTCTGCTGATCAACGAAGATGTCAGCTACAAAACCGGAAATATTGAAGCTGGGACGACCCAAGTTTTCATACGGGGTTCGGTGCCGGGATTTTCCGTCATCTCCGAAAAAGATGTGACGATCGAAAAAGTGGCCGAAGCTTGTTTCATTAAATCCCAGGAAGCCGTAAAAATTCGTGGGGGGATTGTAGGGCGCGGCAAGGGGTTTGTTCATGCCGGGACTGTTTTAGAAAGTTTTTATATTAGTTCGAATGCGGTTGCCGAGGCCGTCGGCGACGTGATTGTTGGCGCTGAAATTATGAATTCAACCGTTCGTTCGGGTGGAATGATTCATGCCGTTCAAAATGCAGGAACGATTTGCGGTGGAGAAATTTGGGCTTATAACGGTATTCGAGCTAAAGTTATCGGTGCTCAGGGTTCGGAAACCCAAACCGTTATTCAGCTTGGGGCGAATTGGTTCGCTCATCAGGCAGCGCTCAAAAGAGTAGAGGACGAGGAAATCGACAAGAACCTAGCCGTCTATGAGTCGCAGCTTAAGGATTTGGCGGCTCAACTCAAGAAAATCTACGATGAGATTCCCGAGGCGACCAAGCGAAACGTTTCGGAAGCCCAGGCTCTTCAAACTCAATATCGGGGTTTATTCGCACAACGCCAAGAGCTTGTGACCAAGGTAGAAAGGCTAAAAACGCAAAAGCAAGCCATTTTGGGCGAAGTTGAGCGAAATAAAGAAGCGACGATTACGATTTTGGATATGATTCACCCAGGGGTGACCGTTATATTTAAGGATGTCGTTTGGGTCTTGAAGGAACCTCTTCGAGGCGTCGAAATCCGTTGGAATTCGGGTACTTCGAACCTCGTGTCTCGTCGAATTTGATCTTGACCGTAGGTCTATCGGGCTTTACTCCTTATCAATGTCTACTAAGTCTCTTAAGCGTTCCGCCAATACTCGTTTTTTGGGTTGGCAGTTAACACCCATTCAGCAGGCAGCCTTTGGCCGCACAACAAAGGGGGGTGCCAAAAATCAATCTTTTAAACTTAAGCATTCGACGGGCGAAATTCAGGAATTCAAGCCTCAATGGTATTCCGTGGACGCTTCGGAAGCTCCGATTGGTAGATTAGCGTCCGTTTTAGCAACTTTATTAATGGGTAAGCATAATCCTCGTTTTACGCCAGGGGCTGGGTCCGGAGATTTTGTTGTCGTAACGAATATTGAAAAAGCTTATTTTACCTCGGACAAGGCGGATAAAAAAATTTACTACTGGCATACACCGTTCATGGGTGGATTAAAATCCGAGACAGCTCGCAAGGCTTTGGCTCGTCGACCGGAAGACGTCATCTGGATGGCTGTTCAAGGAATGATGCCGAAAAATAAACTCTCTCGATATCAATTGAGCCATTTGAAGCTCTATAAAGGAGATAAGCATCCTCACACCGCTCAGAAGCCACTCCCTATTCGAGTGAGTTATAAACCTTTAAAACAATTGGGAGCGAGAGCGTAATTTATGGCGAAAGATCAAGTTTATCATGCGGTTGGAAAACGTAAGACCTCGGTAGCTCGTGTGTTTTTACAAAGCGGTCAGGGAACTATTGTTGTGAACGATCGTCCATTTAATGATTATTTTCCGGAACATTTTCGACCCGTTGTTCGAAAACCCTTGGAGCTTCTTGGTCTGAATGAAAAATACGATGTGAAGGTCAATACTTTTGGGGGTGGTGTTTCCGCCCAGGCCACGGCATGCCAGCATGGAATTTCTCGCGCGTTATGTTTGATTTCAGATGCCTATCGACCACCTCTTAAAAAGGCGATGCTCTTAACGAGAGATTCTCGGGTGGTGGAGCGTAAAAAATACGGACATAAGAAGGCCCGTAAATCGTTCCAATTTTCGAAGCGATAATTTTCAGTTTTTGAAATTTAAAATTTTCAATCCTGTAAGTTTTTTGACGTTCGCTTGATCGCGTCATGATTTCTTTAATTCATGGGGTGGTTTAAGCTGTTTTAACGCAGGCCTTTTCTCAATTGCGCTATAAAGAACTAAAATATGGGCTTAAGGCTAAGTACCTCAATTTTTTAAACATGGTATACTAATTGCATATTCACGCTTCCTCCTCGGGGGCAGTGGTGAACATTTCAGTAAGATCTAACGATAATTTCTCTTTGGGGGACAAGGTAAAGTGGCAGTTGATTTAAAATTATCGATGAAATTGGGGCAGCAGATGGTCATGACGCCTCAATTGCAGGCGGCCATCAAACTCCTTCAAATGAACCGATTAGAGCTGACCGAAACGATTCAGGCGGAGTTGAACGAAAACCCACTCCTGGAAGAAACGACTGATATTTCCGAGCTTGAACAAAAACGTGCCGAAGTGGAAATTGAAGAAAAATCGGACCGGGTTAAAGAGGTCTCTCCAGATACGAACAAGAACCCCGATTTCGATTGGGATGCCTATCTTGAGCAAAGTTTTTCCTATACGGGCAAAAGCTCTCGAGGACTCGGATATGATGGCACTCAAGAAGATGGACCCGGTTACGAAGGGGTCGCCGCCAAAAAAATTTCTCTAACGGAACACTTATTTAATCAGCTTCAAATGAGCGATTTTGACGAAAACGAGAGAGATATTGCCGCCGTTCTCATTGGATCCCTTGATGAATGGGGGTACTTAAGGGAGCCGATCTCGGAAGTAGCCCGGCGTTGTGGAGTGAAGGAAGAGGACGCTGAGTTTACGCTTCAAATGCTTCAGGAGTTTGACCCACCGGGAGTCGGGGCGCGGGATTTAAAAGAATGTCTTTTATTGCAGTTAGGTCAAGTTCGGTTAAAAAAGGCGGATCGAGATTTATTAAAAGAACTCATCGATACGCAGCTTCATCATCTTGAAAAGAAGAACTTCAAAGCCATTGGAAAAGAAATGGGCATTGAAATGGAAGAGCTCGGTGGGCTCATTCATCTCCTTCATCGATTCGAGCCTCGGCCAGGCCGGCCGTTCGTCGAAATCGAAAATCCTTATATCACGCCCGATATTTATATTCATAAAGTTAATGGAGAGTACGTGATTACTCTCAACGAGGACGGACTTCCAAAATTAAAAATTTCTAATTTATATCGGCAGATTTTACAATCGATGCCCGAGGCCAAAAAAATGGTTGAAATAGCCGTTCAATCCAAGAATGTGGAATCGGAGTTAAGCGTTTTTGCCGGTTCCTCATCGGGTTCTGCGGAAACTCCCGTCGAGGGTACGGCAGCGGCCGTTCCCAAGGAAGACCCCAAAGAATATATTCAAAATAAGCTTCGCGGAGCTCTTTGGTTGATTCGCTCTATCCATCAACGTCAACGAACGATTTATAAAGTTACGGAAAGTATCGTGAAATCTCAGCGAGAGTTTTTGGAGCATGGGGTCACTTATTTGAAGCCCATGGTATTGAAAGATATCGCTTCGGATATTGGTATGCATGAATCCACGATTTCGAGAGTAACGTCGAATAAGTATGTTCATACGCCTCAGGGTATTTTTGAGCTTAAATATTTCTTTTCAAGTGCGATTCAAAAATCGAACGGGGATGATATCGCGGCAGAATCCGTGAAAGAAAAGATTAAACTCATCGTCAAAAACGAAAACGATAAAAATCCGATTAGTGATCAAGGAATCGTCGACGAGTTGCGCAAACAAGGTATCGAAATTGCACGACGCACCGTTGCTAAATATCGGGAACTCTTAGGAATTCTCCCATCTTCCCAAAGAAAAGCTTTGTTTTAGGGCGACAAATTCGTTTACATCTTTCATAAGGATATAAGCATGGAGTCCAAAGGACAAAAAGTTCAAAAAGTTCGCAAGATTCTTTTGCAGTCGATCAAACTTGGCCAATTATTTAAGCCCGATTTTTGGAGGAAATGGTTTCGTAAGCCAGAAGACGAAGTCACTCTTTTGCTTTTGTCGAAAGGGCATCTGGAAGTTCAGAAATTAAGATTTTCCCCTCGAATGCTATGGATGATGAAGTGCTCGATATTTGGCCTCGGTCTCTTGGTGATGGGTTCGGCGATCTTTTTGATCGATTATCTGGTTCACTTGCCCGAGTATTCTCAGCTTCGTCGTGAAAATCTGGCTCTTCGTAAGGAACTCAATCTTTTTCAGTTCCATTTAGATACTCTTCAAACCTCGGTAGATCGGATCAATCGTTTTGATCAAAAACTTCGTGCGATGACAGATGTAAATAAGAAATTCGATAAAATGAAAGGCCCTGGCGGCCAAGGTGGCGGCGAACCCGAGGATATCGATGAGTCGGCCATGGATCTTCAAAACTTTCAAATTGAAAACGCCTATTACCAGGGCGAGGACCAGGCCTTTGAGGTTCTCGATCGCAAAGAAGCTTTTTTGGTTCAGAAGATTCGCTTTTGGATGAAGCGGCTCTATCGAGACTCGGGCCTTCAAGAGCAAAGTATGGAAGAACTTTTCGAGGTCTTGAAAGGCCGAGAAATTCAGTTGTTATCAACACCTTCGATTTTACCTGTCAAGGGTTGGCCGACATCGCATTTTGGATACCGGCTGGATCCGTTCACAGGGCGACGAGCGTTTCATAAAGGAATTGATATTGGAGCTCGAATTGGGGCACCCATTATGGCTCCGGCGGATGGGATCGTTACTTTTGCGGGGCCTTATGGATCCTTCGGAAATACGGTTCTGATTTTTCATGGCTATGGGATTACAACGCTCTACGCTCATACTTCTGCTTTTCACGTAAAAGCCGGCGACAAAGTAAAGCGTGGAGATCTCATTGCTGAAGTCGGCACCACCGGTCGCTCCTCGGCTCCCCATCTCCACTACGAAGTGATTCGTCACGGAGTCTCGGTAAATCCAAGCAAATATATTCTTTGATGCAAGCGTCCCAACATTTCTCCCCGGGGGGCTGTTGAAAAAGGCCCATCTGCTTTGTTGCGTTCGTCGCTGCGCTCCTCAAGTGGCATCTAAACCACATTCCGGTGCTCGCTCCTCCGCGCCTCGCATCTGGGCCTTTTTGAACAGCCCCCTTTTTCAACACTCCCCCGAAAACTCCGCAGGGGTCAGGGCACTTAAGTGCCATGTGAAAATCTGCGAGAAGGCGGTGGAAGCTCTTTCGCAGTTAACGCGAGGACAAGGGGATATGAAAGATCCAGGAGTTCGCCGCAAGTTTTTCTGACAAACTAAGCTCTTTCGTGCGCCTCCTGGACCATTGGTTCCTCCATCATTCTTTTGATTCATTGCTAGGTCCATACCGCTCGATAAGATCTACCGCCCTGATTCCTTGCGTAGATATTCGAATATCACCTATGATAGGGGACTAATTCATGAAGCTTCTGAATAAGATTTTTGGAACGAAGAATGAGCGCGAAATCAAGACGATTGGGCCTTTCATTCAAAAGATTAATGCCTTAGAGCCCGAATTTGAAAGCTTAAGTGATGAGGGGTTGAAGGCTAAAACTCTGGAGTTTCGAGAGCGGTTAGCTCAGGGGGCAAAACTTGATAGTCTTCTCCCAGAAGCCTTTGCCGCCGTACGAGAAGCTTCCAAACGCCACCTCAAAATGCGCCACTATGATGTGCAACTCGTTGGAGGGATTGTTCTTCATCGCGGAAAAATCGCGGAAATGCGAACGGGGGAAGGTAAAACCCTCGTTGCGACACTACCTCTTTATCTGAATGCTTTAGAAGGACGAGGCGCCCATCTTGTGACGGTGAACGACTATCTGGCGCGCCGAGATGCTCAATGGATGTCTCCAATTTTTGAAGCTCTTGGAATGAGTGTCGGAGTGATTGTTCACGGTCTTACCGATGCTCAGCGCCAGCAAGCGTACGCGGCAGATATCACTTACGGAACGAATAACGAATTCGGCTTCGATTATTTACGTGACAATATGAAAGTCACCAAAGAAAGCCTTGTCCAAAGGGAATTGCACTATTCCATTGTCGACGAAGTCGACAGCATTTTGATTGATGAGGCGCGGACTCCTCTTATTATTTCAGGACCTACGAACGAAACGACCGACAAATATAAACTTGTGAACGGGATTATTCCGTTCTTGAAACGAGATGTGCACTTTTCGGTGGATGAAAAGGCGCGAACGGTTCATCTCACCGATGAAGGTGTCGAAGCCGTTCAATCTCGCTTACGTGTGGATAATCTTTACGACCCACGATTCATCGAACTTGTACACCACGTCGATCAAGCGCTTAAAGCCCATGTTCTTTTTAAGCGGGATACGGATTATGTGGTGAAAGACGGTGAAGTCATTATTGTCGATGAATTCACAGGACGTTTGATGCCAGGAAGGCGCTATAGTGACGGACTTCATCAGGCTTTGGAAGCCAAAGAAGGTGTCGATGTTGCCAACGAAAATCAGACGCTCGCGAGTATTACCTTTCAAAATTATTTTAGGATGTATCATAAACTTTGTGGAATGACGGGAACGGCCGATACCGAAGCCGAGGAATTTGGCTCGATCTATAAACTGGAAGTGATTGTCATTCCCACGAATAAGCCGATGATTCGTGCGGATGAAGCCGATGTCGTTTATAAAAATGAACGAGCGAAATTTCGTGCGATCGTCAAGGATATCAAAGAATGCCATTCTAAAGGCCAGCCTGTTCTTGTCGGTACGGTTTCCATCGAGAAATCGGAACGTCTTTCAGAATTTTTAAAACGCGAAGGTATTTCTCATGTGGTGTTGAACGCTAAACAGCATGAGAAGGAAGCCCAGATCGTTGCCCATGCCGGAGAAAGGGGCGCTGTCACGATCGCGACGAATATGGCGGGACGGGGAACAGATATCGTTTTAGGTCCTGGAGTTCGAGAGATCGGAGGGCTTTATATTCTCGGAACCGAACGCCACGAATCCCGCCGGATTGATAATCAGTTAAGGGGCCGTGCCGGTCGGCAAGGCGATCCTGGAAAGTCTCGTTTCTATCTTTCATTGGAAGACGATCTTCTTCGAATTTTTGCGGGGGATCGGTTGCTTAAAGTCATGAACTTCCTGGGAATGGAGGAAGATGAGCCTATCGAAGCTAAAATGATTTCGCGGGCTATTGAAGATGCTCAAACTCGTGTGGAAGCCCGCAACTTCGATATTCGAAAGCATTTATTAAAATATGACGATGTCATGAATTATCAGCGTAAGATTGTTTACGCTTGGAGACGAAAACTCCTTTTAAAAGAGGATGTTAAAGATGATATTCTGGATATTCAGCATGAAGTTCTTGAATCTTTGTTGAGTGCTCATGTTCCACCCAAAGTGGGAGCGGATAAATGGGAGTGGGACGAACTTAAAGAAGCCGGCAGTCGGATTTATAATTCAGATCTTGGAATTCCGGCGCTACAGAATGGAACGGATCCGGAGTCCAAATTGATCCTTCGAGACCAAGATCTTTTTGATTGTCTCTATAAGCGCGGGAGCGAGGTTTACAAAAAGAAAGAAGAAGAAATGGGCGCGGAAATTACGCGGCGTCTGGAGCGAATGCTTCTTCTCCATACACTCGACGATCGATGGAAAGATCATCTCTTAGATATGGATCATTTGCGCGAGGGGATTAACCTGCGAGGGTATGCTCAAAAGGATCCTATTTTAGATTATCAGAAGGAAAGTTTTCGATTGTTTGAGAGCATGTTCTTTTTTGTGAAGGAAGAGTTTCTGATGAAGCTTTTCCGTGTTCGATTATCGGCAGGTCCTGAAATGGAAGCCGCAGGG
Organism: uncultured Bacteriovoracaceae bacterium; assembly: GCA_964611175.1. Lineage (GTDB taxonomy): Bacteria > Bdellovibrionota > UBA2394 > UBA2394 > UBA2394 > CAZSZT01. The sequence goes on along the minus strand of CAZSZT010000002.1, from coordinate 198 downwards.
GAAACGGAAGACGAACGACGAGAGCGCGTTGAGCGTCAGCTCGAAGAAGAACAAAAAGAACGAGCCGAAAGAGTGAGAAAGCTTAACCTCTTTGCAGGCCCGAAACCTACGGGCGGTGGCAAAGTGGAAACCGTCAAACGGGAAACCGAAAAAGTCGGTCGCAACGACCCATGCCCTTGTGGAAGTGGTAAAAAATAT
>CAZSZT010000001.1:4178-18123 GCA_964611175.1 uncultured Bacteriovoracaceae bacterium | reverse complement strand
CGCTGATTGACGCCGATCAAATGGTTCAAGAAGCCAGGCCGAAAAACAAACGACGGAAAAAATCAACACTCACAAATTCGCCAAGACTCGTCTCGAATGCTCACGCGGTGGAAACCGCCTTGGAACAAACCGGTCTCAAAACCCTGATCGACCCGGAATTTGCTTCTATTTCCAAGAAAGCTTATGAGCTAAACCAGGCCACACATCCTTAAACCATTTGCAAACTTTAGCCCAAAAGTCGGGCAAATTTGTCTTTGTTTATTGTGATGATAACCCATCCCGGACCGTAATCCCCGCCATCTAAGCTATAAGACCCACCCCTACCCTCTGGCACATTCATTGCAATTCTTAGAGTAGTCATGTCACGCCTCCAATCTCGGCAATCCTCTTTTTGTAAAACGTCACGATGGGGTTTTTATATCCTGATTGCGGCATGCCTAAGTGTTTCAGCCTGTCGATCCAACCCCCATCCGTTAGACGTGGATCTTGGCTCACAGGACGATTCTACGCCTTTGGAGGGAAATGAAAGTGATTTAGATCCTTCCTTTACTTTAATTCTTCAAACAAGTGGGGACTGGAGTGGAAACTATACGGGGAGCTATCTTGGATTCACCGACCATACACGCATTCTTTATGAACACGAAGCGGCGGCTTTCAATCCCAATGGTCCCGAATACGTAAATTTTGAAGAACATATCGCTAAATTCATTTCGGCTGTTCATGAGAAAGTTCCGGAAGGATTCAATGGAATCGCCATCATCGATTATGAAGGTTATCCGCTCACGCTCTATTCTCCTTGTCACCATCCTGATATTTGCGAGCCTCGAATTGCACAAGAATTTACGTTATACCCAGATATCACTCTGGAAGAGGCTGAGCGAAGAGCCAATGAAAAATATGAACCCTTTATTAAAAAATATTTCCTAGAACCCCTAAGAAAGGCAAAAGAACTACGCCCGAATGCGCAATGGGGATTTTATAGCCGCCTATCCGGCGACAGAAATCTACCCACGGATGACCGCCACCGCTGGAAAAATGACCAGGTCGATTGGCTTTGGAATGAGTCGAATGTGATCACGCGATCGATCTATCCCTATTGGCATGAAAATGAACCCCACTGGCCACGTACACGGGATTTGATGCAAGACAAAATCGAAGAGGCTGCCCGCCTCGCACGAAATGTGCAGACCCAAACGGGAAGAAAACCCGTGGTACTTTCTTACGTCAGTAGTCGAGTGATGTCGAATCAGTCGCAATATCAAGGGCAGTGGGTAACGCAGACACAGATTTCAGACCAACTTAGATCTTCAAGCTCCGGGGGCGCAGACGGCGTGATATTTTGGGAAAATGTAAGAAACGACAGACCACCGAACCCCACGGAACAAGAGTATATTCATTTTCTCGATACAATCGTTAAGGCGTCTTTGATGGAACTTCAAATGGGAGTTTTTGCTCCCTAGGCTGTGTCTGATACAGCCTAGGGAAAAATCTTCTTTTAGATATCTCTCAGCATTTCTAAGGCGAAGTAAGCCGAGAATTTCTGGTTCAGCTCTCGATCAAAACTTAATTTTAAAAATCTCGTTTTAATTTTCTCTTTTTTAGAAGCCGCCGCGATCCAGATACTTCCGACTGGCTTTTTTGGGGTCCCCCCGGTCGGCCCTGCGATACCCGTGATGGCCACCGCTTTATCCACTTGAGCCTTCTTCATCGCCCCGAGCACCATTTCTTTAGCCACTTGTTCGCTAACGGCACCATATTTTAAAAGGCTCGTTGGGTTTACGCCTAACAGGCTTATTTTCGACTCATTACTGTAAGTAACGAACCCTCTTTCGAAAGCATTCGATGCTCCCGAAACATTTGTAAGCATCGAAGAAACGAGTCCGCCCGTGCAGGATTCGGCAATCGCTATTTTTACTTTCTGTCTTAGCAAATCTTTCAAAACACTTTCTGCAAAAGTCTCTCCAGAATCTGAGAAGGCAGCAGAGCCAAGAAGTTTTTTAAGATTCACCAACAAAGGCTTGGCTATTTTCCGAGCCGCGATTTCTGAAGCGGCGCGAATATTAAGTTTAATATGATTCTCCGGAAGATGGGTTCGATATCCGATCGTCATTTCCGGGGGAATCTTCATTTTCTTCATGAGTTCATTAAGCTCGGACTCCGGAACTCCAAAAACTTTTAAAATAAAGAGATGGGTTCCTCCGCGTCCTGAGCGTTTTTGAAACCAGGGCCGAAGATGACGATCCAAAACTTTTTGATACTCCCGAGGAACTCCCGGCAAAAAGAATAGATCCCGATCTCCCACTTTCCAATGAACAGCGGGGGCCGTCCCTTCAGGGTTCGCTAAGGCCGTGGAACCTTCCGGAATAAAAAATTGTTTTCGATTCCCGGAGTTAATGGATTTTCGTTTCAATCGTTTTAATCGGTTGAGAACATTTTGTTTCGCCCGACGATCTTCGACCATTCGGCTTCCGAAAACTTTCGCCGCGACATCCAACGTCAGGTCATCTGATGTGGGACCGAGACCACCGGAAACCACGATGACTTCCGAGCGAATAACCGCTTCCGTTAAAGCCTTTGATATATCCCCCTCATCATCAGAAACAACCACCGCGCGATCCACCCGAAGACCCATGGGTCGCAAAACCTCCGCAAGGCACTTCGTGTTCGTATCACTGATACTTCCATCCAATAATTCATTGCCGGTGGAAACGACTTCAATTTTTAACGGACGACCCATCGATAAGCTCCTATAAGAATGAATACATAGAATCCTGCCACCACATCATCGAGCATCACGCCCCAGCCGCGAAGATAGTGTCGGTCAAAATATCGAACACCCGGAGGCTTCAAAATATCAAAAGCTCGAAATAAAATAAAAGCGATGGCAACCTCCGCAAGACTAAAAGGGTCAATCAAAACTAAACTCAGTCCAACGCCTATCCATTCATCCAGAACGATTTGGGAACTATCTTTCTTGCCCAATTGAGCTTCATACGAACGAGTCGCCATCGCGCCCAAACCGGTTAAGAGCCCACAAAGAAGAAGAATACCCCATGGGCTCCCACCCATTCGAAGGTAGGTCACCCAAAAAAAAACGGCCATGATCGAGGCCCATGTCCCGGGGGCCATGGGAAGATAACCAAGTCCACCGCAGCTTAAAAATAATCCAAGAATCCTCGATGTTTTCATGTCTCAAGACTAATATCTTAAGTGAATACTCATGGGCAACTTTCGCGCTCTTGAAATGAAGTCTTTGGCTTGGGTCTACGGGGTACTGGTGTTTGTATGCCTCTTAGCGGACCTTATTTACCGAGGTAATCCACTTGCCGCCTGGACCCAATCCCATTTGCCGAGCTTCTTATTTGTTGTGATCGGTATTTCTCTTATTCTCCTTAATATCGTGGCTTCCTGGCTGATGGTTCATTTCTTTCGCTGGGGCGTTGAGCTCGAATCCATTTTGCGTCAGATTTTAACGCCTCTGTCATTCCTTCAAATTTTGCTTTTGGCCAGCATCAGTGGTCTGGTCGAAGAATGGTTTTTTAGAGGTATCCTCCAAAATCATTTTGGCATCATCATGAGTTCCTTGCTCTTTGGCCTGGCTCATCTTCTTCCGACGCCCCGAGTCTGGATTTGGAGCCTATGGTGCTTTGTCGTTGGAATCATTTTTGGCGTGATTTACAAAGCTTCGGGCTCCTTATTGCTCGTGGCAATGATCCATGCGGGCATTAATGCCATCCAACTAATGAAGCTCAACTGGAGCCCCGAAGAAAAACACCATTTGCCATCAGGCTTTTGAAGTCTTTGCCAGTACTAGCATCTTCCACATCTCGATTTCAGCATGAATGGTTTTGTAAAAATCGCTCAATAAAAGGCTTTCGTTTTCGGAATGAGCTAGAGTGTAAGGATCCTCCACTCCGAAAGTGATGACCGGGGCTTTCAACGCTTCTTCAAAAGGTTTAATGAATGGAATACTTGCCCCACATCCGATCCGATGAACTTTATGCTGGTACGCTTTTTCGAGAGCGGCTGTCGCCGCATCGAAGGCCCACTTATTTTCTTTAGAATGCGGATCTGTTTCCCAGGCGTCCGCAGGGTCGCCTTCTCGAATCTCAAGTTCCACCGTCGAAGGAGCAAGAGACTTCAATTTTGCAACCAGCTCCCTTTGGACATCTTCTGCTTTTTCCGCCTTTGTTAGGCGTATTCCGAGGCGTGCATACGCTCGATCACAAATAATATTATTCGCCAGTTTTTCTGAACTCGCTTGAATCGCATTAATGGAATATGAAGGCTCAAACCAAATTTTTTGTAAAAAATCTGTCGGAACGGATTCGCTCTTGAGAACACCTGCTTGGTTTCCAAAAGACTGCTGAGAAATTTCAATGCCCCCGATATCTCGAGGTTTTGATTTTCCAATACTCTTCAGTTGGATCGTTCCGTCATCGTCGGTGAGCTTTGATAGCATTTTGACGAGGACTTGAACGGGATCCACCACCGCGCCTCCCCACATTCCTGAATGAAGCGGAGCTTTAAGGGAACTCACCATAATTTCAAGAAAGACGAGTCCGCGAAGCCCAATAGTTAACGATGGAACTCCTGAATCGATATTCCCCGTATCCGTTACGATAATGAGATCGCTTTGAAGTTTTTTTTGGTTCTGTTTGAGAAATTCCCGCAAATGAGTGCTTCCGTATTCTTCTTCGCCTTCGATAATCACTTTGAGATTGATGGGCGGTTTTCCGTGGTTAGAACCAACAAAGTTTACATAAGCCGGATTTGTGAATGCTTCGAGAGCGGCGGCATGAACTAAGACTCCTGCCTTATCATCGGCCGTCCCCCTTCCATAAAGACGTCCATCTTTTTCCACGGCCTCGAACGGAGGCGTTTTCCAAACATCTTCGCGTCCCGGAGGCTGGACATCGTGATGAGCGTAAAGAAGAGCCGTTGGAAGTTTTGGATCATGAATGAAATCTCCGACCACATAAGGATGACAACGGTCGATGCTAATCAGTTCGACGTTTTGAAAGCCAACTTTCTTGAGGAGGCTTGCCGTGGCTTCTGCGGACTTTTGAACCTCCTTCGGATCGAATCCCGGAAAACTTATGCTTGGAATGCGAACGAGTTTACAAAGTTCATCGACTGAAAATTTCTGAAGACTTTCTGGAAGAGCCATCGCTTAGGATTATAAACGACGAAAAGAAAGAGACTACGAAAAAACAGATTAATTCGTATCCGAGCCGGCGTTTACAAGATCCTTGAGTTCTTTTCCGACTTTGAAAAAAGGTAAACGCTTCGGAGATACATAGATGCTTTCTCCGGTTCGTGGATTGCGGCCCGTGTACTCCTCATAGAATCGGCTTACAAAACTTCCGAAACCTCGAATTTCAATCCGACCCCCTTCGGAAAGGTTATCGGCCATCGCACCGAAAATCACATTCACGGCGGCTTCGGCACGCTTTCGAGGCATATTGAGCTTTAAGGAGACTAAGTCAATGAGTTCCGATTTATTCATGATATCCATAGTTTACCCGCCAGAGCCTAGGCCTCACAAGCCGCATCGCCGAAGAGCCACGCATCAATAAATTTGACTGTCGAAAATTTACGCTGACCTGTGACGCATGGGGGAATGGAATGGATTAATTGGATAATTTAATTCCATTTCGGTCCCGAAATTCAAAAATCTGGTCCTCACTTACTCCAAAATATTCCGCAATGGCTCGATCGGTGTGATAAGAATACTGTGCTTCTAACTTTTTGTGAGCTTCTAAGATAAGTTTTTTGAAAGCCTTTACTTGATCTGCACTTAAAACTTCGTCCAAAGACTTTTTTGGATTTGCATTTGGGATCATTACCCTAAGTGCTATAACGGCCTTTGCCGCCTCCTCATCAGTACCATATCTGACGTCCTGAATATAATTCCATACAGCTTTTTTTGTTCGGTTATACATTCTTTCTCTTATTTTCTCTTCACCAAAAAAATCCGACGTCAAACCAATATCATCCGTGAATCTTAACCAAATCGGCCTTCCAAAAATAATTGGTCGCTTTCTTTGAAGAGCGGAAATCTCTCTCAACTGACCGATTGCCTCGTAGGCCACGTTACTCAACCGCCCTCCCTTCACGGGACGAACGACCGGATTTGTAAGGATGTCGAACTGTTCTGCTGTTAAGTGTTTTGCAACGATATCCAGTGTCGTAGCACAAGGTCCGCGTTTGGCTTCGACTTGTGCCGAATTGCCAAGAATCCCAAGAACAAAGAAAATACTAAAGATCTCAATTAATCGTCTCACCACCAGCCTCCTACCCCGTAAATTGCAATATCCATGCCTCCCACCCCTCTCTCACCACCCCCCTCAACCCCCCGAAATCCCTACACATTTCTTAGGGGTCAGGGCACTTAGGTGCCAGGTAAAATGAAATTTGCGTAAAAATTAACGGAATTTTGGGATACAAATGTCGCAGGGAACTTACCTAAGAATATCGGCTTGGAAGAACATTATGGTGGACGGACTGAAGAACTTCTACTGCATGATGCCCATCGCCGATCAGAAGGACATCCACTCCTATTTCGCGTCCAACTTCATAGTCATGAGACGTATCGCCGATCAGAATCGCGGTTGTTGGATCGATTCGATATTCATCGACCAGCTCTATGCCTCGCTTGACCTTTGAAGCCGCCATGGCATCGGGGAGGCCGTAAATGGCTTCAAAATAATGATCGATTTCGTGCTTTGCTACGATTTCATGGAGATGAGATTCGGGAGCCGCTGATAGAACGAATTGCTTCTTACCTTCTCGATGCAGACCATCCAGCATTTCCGAGACACCTTCGAAAAGGGGCGCATGCCGCACTAAGATCTCATAAATTGAAAACCATTCTTCCGCCAACTTTTGAAAAGGAACCTTTGCAAAATCAAAGCCCATCTTTTCATAATATTTTTCAACAGGCATAAAAAAATTTCGAAGACGCTCTTCTTTTGTCTGCACGCGAAGTCCATGCCGGCGAAACAATTCTGCTTCTGCATCTCCTCCGATAGAGGAATCGTTGAGAAGGGTGCCGTTCCAATCCCAGATAATATTTTGATAGGATGAAATTTTGGATAGAACTGACTTCGCCACAGTGAGGCATCTTTGCCTCAGTATAAAAAGGGGGTCAAGATTGAACTCTCCCCGAGAAAACTTGTGAATGTTTCCTCGTCTTTGACCCGTTCCGCACGGATATACCTTGTTTAATGGATGCCTAACCTTTTCAGTCGTGATAATAGACCAAGCTAGTGAAAATCGGATTTTTTGAAGAATTTCCGTCTGAAGACTCTCTGAGCAAGGTTGCATTACTTCCATTCGCACCCATCGTTTTTATGGCTTCAAAATCCGTCGAGGAATTTCATCGTCATTCTCGAATTTTAAGAAAGTTCAATCACGAATGCACTCCTGGATGGTGGCCCATAACACAAACGTCTTACTGGCCTTCTGGATTTTCGACAGCTCGCGAACTTCAAGAACTCGCCGATTTTATTTCAAAATTGGACCCGAAGACCCCAATTATGTTTGACCTTGAGCCTCCATTAAAGAAGTTATCCTTATTTGTTAGAGGGCTGCTGGGTTTTCGTAAAAAGAAGTCGCTGCTTGAAGGAATGATCGAAAACACAAATTCCATTTGTACCGAATGGCCACCATCTTTTTTTACGAAAGACTGGATTAAGAAAACTTTCGGGTTGAGGGGTCTTGACCATCTCCCGCGAATTCAATTGATGTATTCAAGTATGATTCCCGGTTCCTTTTTTAAAAGCCATGTTCGTAAAGAAATTCTTAAAATGACGACAACACGAAAAAATATCGGTGTTGGCTTAGGGGTGATGGGATACGGAGTTTTTGGAAATGAACCTCAGTTGAGCTTAGATCAACTAAGATCGGACTTAGAATTCTGTAAAACCCACGCTATTGACCAGATATTCTTTTTTCGACTGGGTGGCCTAACCGAGGGGGCGGCCCGACTCCTCTGCGAGTTCATAACTTTGGGCCCACCCCGACTCGAACGGGGAACAGCGGATTAGGAATCCACCGTTTTATCCAGTTAAACTATGGGCCCAACTTTGGAATATTTATTATAACTGATTGAACTTATAGCTGCTGCCGTCGGCTCCGACCAAGAATAAATCGTTGCCATTGAGCTGAAAACCAGCCCCCTCTCGAGAAGCTAAAACGGAAAGGATTTGAGCATAATTAGAGTCCTGTTCCGGGTGAATAAAGCAGCCAGAGGACGATGAAGCCGAAAAAAACTTATCTCCGACCTGAGTCACGAAAATACCATCAATTAAACAACTGCCTTCACTCAGACCACTCATCAAGAGGGTGACGGAGTCACCACCGATAGGAATTGAATCCTTTTCCACCAGAGTCCATGTGCCGGATAGGCCGTACGAATTTCCCGCTAACTCCATTCCTAAAGGCAGCTCAGAAACGTCTCCACATCCCTGGAATATAAGGACCAAGACGACCATGATAGAAACGATTGAATATGAAGAACCCTTCCCCATAGCACCTTATTGTCGCAACATTCGTGCCAACCTAAACCCCTAAAATAAACGACCTATAAGGCCAGGTAAGAAAATATTACGGACCAAAAAGCGACGTGAAGTGACCATTGCGAATACCCCCGCAGTGGGAAACCAAGTTTACCTGGCACCTAAGTGCCCTGACCCCTAGAAAATGGCGAGGAATTTCGGGGGGTTGAGGGGGGTGGTGAGATGGCATTCCTGGCGCATCGATTGATTTTAGAGTAGCTTTAGCCGTTCGAATTTCTCTATCAACAATTTAGATCCACTAAATAATTTTAGGGAATAATCTTCCAATTCGGGCCTTCTTTTACCATAGTCACAACCTCGATCTCGTCGCTGCCATCCAAAGATCGCTTGACCCTTAAGTAAGCACGGTGTCGCTCGTAAACAATCTTTTCGATCTCGAATTTCGTTTCCTTCGCTTCTTCTTGCATGGCTGCCAGGCCTTCTTTCGAGGTCTTTGAAAGATCGTCGCGAAGCTTCGCCTTCGCGGTATCCGCATAACAGCTTACCAATAATGGCAAATCCAAATTCTCGGCCGCCTGTCTCCAGGTTCTAAACGTCTCCTCGGGCGTTGAATATCGGGGTTCGAATTTTTTGGGAGCACACGAAAGAAAAAAAAAGACTCCCATCCAAAGGCATTGCTTCAGCTTCATGGCCCCGATGATAGTTGAAGACATCCCTTGATACAACACTCCCCTCTTCAGTTAATATACTTTGTGGTAAAACGATTTCTCCATGAGCTCAAAAGAACTCATTATAATCATGAGCTGAGCCTCAAGAACCTCGATCAAGAGGTTGTTTTGATGGGTTGGGTTCAAAACCGTCGAGATCATGGCGGCGTGATCTTTGTGGATCTGAGAGATTTGTACGGACTGACTCAAGTCGTTTTTAATCCTCAGGTTATTACCCAAACACACCAACAACCAGAGCACCAACCCTCGTAGTATTGTTTTTCCAATAAAGGAAAGGTTAGCACCCCCCCCCAATGAAAGAAAAAACCCAAATTACCGACTGGCGAGATCGAGGTGATGGTAAATGAATTCGAGATTTTCAATTCTTCACCGACACCGCCGTTTGAAATAGAAGATGATATCAGCACGAACGAGACCGTTCGTCTCGAGTATCGCTATCTTGACCTACGTCGAAGTCAAGCGAAAGCGCCCCTTCTTTTGCGAGCCAAACTTACGGACATCATTCGCACCTATTTAAACGCGAATCAATTTTACGAACTCGAGACCCCGACGCTCACCAAATCCACTCCGGAAGGCGCAAGAGATTACCTCGTTCCTTCTCGGCTTTATCCCGGTGAAGCCTATGCGCTTCCTCAGTCGCCCCAACTTTTCAAGCAGCTTTTCATGATGTCTGGCTTTGAGCGTTATTATCAAATTGTTCGTTGTTTCCGAGACGAAGATTTGAGAGTCGATCGACAGCCGGAATTTACTCAACTTGATTTAGAGATGTCCTTTATCAATCAAGAAGATGTTTTTCGTCTCATGGAAGGACTTTGGAAAAAAGTTTGGAAGGAAATCCTTCACGTCGAGCTTCCAATCCCTTTTGAGCGCATGACTTATTCCGACGCCATGTGCCGTTTCGGCTCCGACAAGCCGGATTTGCGTTTGAGTTGGGAATTGAAAACCATCACTTCCATTTTCTCTCAATCGGATTTTAAGGTTTTTCGCGAAGTTTATGACAAAAAGCAAACCATTCAAACCTTACGTATCCCCGATGGAGAACGTCTTTCACGAAAGGACCTCGACGATCTGACCCCGCTTGGAAAAATTTACGGCGCTAAAGGAATTGCATGGGTTAAATTGAACGATCCTCAAGACTTCGAAAAAGGTTGGCAGTCGCCGATTGCCAAATTCCTCTCAAGTGCCGAAAAGAAAAATCTTCTTGAAGCCACGCAGGCTCAAACCGGTGATCTTTTAATCTTTTGCGCCGATACCAAGAAGATCGTCGCCGACAGTTTAAGTGCCATTCGACTTCATTTGGGAAGGAAATTAAAAGCTCTCGACGAAAAGGCTTGGCGTTTTGTATGGATTGTGGATTTTCCGGCTTTTCAATGGGAACCCAAAGAAAATCGATGGGTATCGGAACATCATCCGTTTACGAGCCCCAAAATCGAATTCCACGAGAATTTCATGGAGGATCCCGGCAGGGTCCTGGCCGATTGTTATGATCTTGTCTTGAACGGAATGGAAATGGGCAGCGGGAGCATTCGAATCCATAAGCCCGAAATGCAACAAAAAGTTTTCGAGCTCCTTAAGTTATCTCAGGAAGAGATGCGCGAAAAGTTTGGATTCCTTTTAGATGCTCTTTCCTACGGAGCGCCTCCGCACGGTGGAATAGCGTTTGGAATCGATCGATTTTCCATGGTTCTCGCGGGATGCGAAAGCCTTCGGGATGTGATTGCCTTTCCTAAAACCCAGAGAGGTCAATGCTTAATGACCAAAGCACCGTCCAAAATTTCCGCCGAACAATGGAAGGAGCTTCATCTTAAGCCTGTTTTAAGTTCAGCTTAAAAATGTCTCAGATTCACTTCATTGTTAACCCCTTTCGGCCCTCGATTGGCCTCCGTTGGCCTTACGAAGAAAATAAAATCGAAGCGCTGACCAAGGACTTCGTCGTGCATCTTTCCCGTGGAAAAATGCATTCCGAAATCCTCACACGTCAAGCGATCGAAGACGGCGCTAAACTCCTGGTTTGCGTAGGCGGGGACTCGACCCTGAGTGAAATCGTAAACGGCCTTTATCGAGCCTCGCGCGGTAACCGAGAAGTGCCGAAGCTCACGTTTTATCCCGGCCTCCAACAAGGGGATGCGGTGCGAAGTTTCGATTTAAGATCTCATTTTGTCGACTACTTGGAAGCGTATTTCGCCAATCAAGCAATCGACGAAAAAGTGGACCTCGGTGAAATTGAATTCACAGGGGAATTCGGACAAAAAATGCGTCGCGTCTTTCTTAATTCGGCTGGATTTGGATTTAGCGCTGCTCTGGCTCAAAAATTAAGCGGCAACTATAAAATCAAGAGAAATCAGTTTGGCTTTCTTCGTCTATTGCTCCGTCACGTGCCATTCTTTCCGCATCCGTCAGTCGAAATTTCGATCGATCACGGAGTCCCGTTCACCGAAGATATATTGACGGGTCTGGTTCATAATGGACGTTTTTTAGGAAGAGGAATTGAAGTTTCACCTTTATCAAAAACCAACGATGGGGTTTTCGAATTCAATCTGGTTTTGAAAACCTATGGCTACCGATATATTTTAGGGTCGGTTGCTCTTTATTCCGGAAAAATGAGGAAAGCATCATTTGTTCGACATTTCTCCTGCAAACATTTATCGTTGAAGCCGGCGTTAACAGGAAAAAAAATCAGATTGGACTTCGATGGGGATGCGTGGGGATTTTTACCCGCTCAAATTAGTGTACGAGAAGGAGCTTTGCTCATAAGCCGATGAACTTACTCCTTGGAAGTCTATTTTTTGCACTGACTCAACAAGCCGCAGTTGGCCCTTTTGACCCCTCGGTCGATTGGAAAACCCTCTCGACGAAACATTTTAAAATTCATTACGAACCAGAACTTGAAGACACGGCTCGACGTGTCGAAGCCCTTGCCGAAAAAGTGTATAAGGGAATCACCGAAGACTTTCGATGGGAACCAGGCCCGATCACTCATATCGTTTTAGTCGATCAGATGGACGATCCAAACGGTCTTAGTACGCCTATTCCTTATAATACGATCTATTTATACGCGAATCCTCCAACGGAGGACTCCAGTCTCGATCATTATGACGACTGGATTCATATGCTTCTCGTGCACGAGTTTACCCATATCGTGCATATCGATATGGTTGGCGGATTTAATAAATTCCCACGAGCCATTTTAGGCCGAGCTTGGGTGCCAAATGCCGTCGAGCCTCAATGGATTTTGGAAGGCTTAGCGGTTTATGAAGAAACCAAACGAACGAGTCGCGGCCGAGGCCGTTCTTCTTTTGTGGATATGGCCCTTCGAACTTCGTCCTTAGAAGATCGATTTACCCCCATCGATCGTGCCACCTATTGGAACGATGCTTACCCGTATGGAAATGCCGCTTATTGGTACGGAATTGGCTTTCATCAATTCTTAGCTGAAAAATATGGTGAAGAAAAAATATTCGACTTCGCCCGCCTGAATGCAAGAACTTGGTATCCGAGTTTTCTCAATTTTAAGACTGAAAAAATCTTTGGACGTTCCTTCGCAAGCCTTTGGGACGAATGGAAAGAAAAGAAAGTCAAGGAAAGCCGCTCACTCGTTCAGGCAGATCCCACCCAATTTAAGGCGAAGAAAATAGAAGAAACGCATCGCCTCAGCGGTGCTCCCGCGTGGAATGACGACGGAAGCATCCTTTATATCGGGAATGTCGACAAAGATGAGCGGAAATCTCTTTTAGCTCTTCATTTTAATGGGAGTGGAAAACATCAAGTTGAAATCATTAAGAAGGGTTTAGCCCCTTCCATGATTTTCTATTTTGATCAGAAGCTTTTTTATTCCAAAAGTTCGGGTGCCATTCCCTTCCGAATTTATGGAGATCTTTGGATGTACGATTTGAAAACCAAAGAAGAGTCGCGACTGACGCGTGGCTTACGATTGAGGGACCCCCTTGTGACCTCAAAGGGTATTTACGCCGTTCGAACCCATCGGTTTAAAACAAGTCTTGTTTTTCTTCCTTTGAATATAAAGGAAGAAAAATCCTTAAAAGTGGCGGAGAATATAAAGCAACTCGATCTCATTTATAAAGCCGATGGATGGAATACAATCTCGAAGCCCGCTCTTTCGCCGGATGGACAAAAAATCGTTTTTTCCATGCGTGTCGAAAACGGATTTCGAGATCTTTATGAATTTGATCTTAAAAATCAAAAATTAAGATAGTCACCCTACTTTCGACGGAAACGATCAAATCCTTTTTACGAGCGATAGGCCTCTTGGAAAATCGGGAGTGCGGGTTCCCAATCTTTTTCGCCTTGATTTGAATTCACAAACAACAAGGAGAATAAGCGATCTTTGGACGGGAGCGCATTGGCCAAGTCTTTCTCCTGGAAATTCCAAACGTTTAGTCTACGGCGAATACCATTCTTCTGGTTTTGAAATTCGAACGACAGATGAAATCTCTCAATTATCCGACTCTCCGAACCCCTTAAAAGTATTCGATTCGACTGCGAAAGATAAAACTTCTACCGAACTTGAAAATAAATCTCCGACTCGACCTTATGGAGTCGGCAATACCCTTCTTCCACGTTATTTAATTCCGTTTTTCTTTTTCACGGAAACCGATACGGCTCTCGGCGCCCAGACCGGAAGTAGCGATCCCCTTCAAATTCATTCCTGGCTTGGTTACGGTTATCATTTATTTA
>CAZSZT010000001.1:1003-4168 GCA_964611175.1 uncultured Bacteriovoracaceae bacterium | reverse complement strand
CGACCTGGAGGTGCCGTTACGTATGTTTATTCGGGGCTGAAAAATCTTTCCTTATTTGCAACTGCTTCGGCAGGAATTGTGGGGTATGGGAATATTGCTTTTGCGGTTTCCAGCGGAACGACGATTCAACGCTATTACGAACGAAAATATGGTGGCACCTTAGGCTATTCCTTTCGACTCCGAACGAAAGAAGGATCAACAGGATGGAAGTGGAGTCATTCGTTTTTTTACGAACGCCGCGATCCTCTTCTCGGTTATCCAGATGGCGCGGTGGGTGGTATCCGAAATATTAGAGATACGGTAACGAACCAAGTTCTTTACTTTAATGTCTCGATGCTTCCCGAAAAAGGAAACCAATGGGGAACCCAGGCGAGCCTCACCTACTCCAGTCCGATGTTTCAAGATCCTCAAGCTCCAGCTCCTCACTCTGGGGGAATGATTTCAGCTTCCGCAGAATATACTCCTAAAAAGTGGGGGTCTGATTTTTCAACCCTGACGACGGTTTTAACTGGAAAAAAACATTGGGAATTAGCACGGCATATAAGCTTGGCACAGTTTGCAGCGGCCGGCCTTCAGTGGTTCGATACCTTCTATTTAAGAACATTCCGCCTCGGTGGCGCCTTTGGCGAAGGGCCGTTTTCATCCATTGACCGCCGATCTTATTCTCTTCGAGGGCTTCCGGCTGGTTATCTCCGCGGCGAAGGAATTCTAACAACTTCCCAAGAGTTTCGCTTTCCTCTTTTAAAGCTCCTTAAAGGATTTGGAACCGCGCCGTTTTGGATTAAAAATTTTCATGCAGCCATTTTTGGAGACGGAGGTCAAACCTTTGAGCGAAAGAATTTTACGACCTATACGGATATTTTTAGTACACCGGTGAAAAAATTCTCCTGGAATCGTTTTAGTTTAAGTTCGGGCGCGGAACTTAAGTCGGATTTGAGTATTGGATATGCTCCTCCATTAACCTTCCGTCTAGGCTATGGTTATGTGCTCTTTAATCAGGGGGACTGGATTGCTTCAAGTCGACTCGACGAAGTTTATCTTCAGATCGGCTCCACATTCTGATCCGAATGCAGAATTCCTCCATTTTTTCATGACAATCGGCCACTGACGTTCTAAATCTAAGGGCCATGGCTAGAAACAAATGCCCGTATCTCACAGGGTTTCTTTTCTTTTGTTTAATGACGACCACAACTTTTGTTTACGCCGTTGATGTGACTTACAATGGCTATTTTCGATCTCGAGGAAATTACCAATATAATTTGGATCTCGATCGAAGCAATAGTCCGAATATTCGCGCCTTTACCGACTTTCGATTCCGACTCGATCCAAGTTTTTTCATTACCGATAAAATTCGAATTCGATCTTCCCTTAATTTTTTGGACGGTCATTTGGGCGATCAACCCTATCGAGTCAATCCGCACAATAACCCAGCTCAATCTCATAATCGTTTACTCGGCTTGGCCGATTCGGAAGCTCTTGTTGGCAAATCAACAAACCCACAATCCTCTTACGGTGGAATTTATGCAGCCGACGGAGCGGTTCAATCCTCGGGGCTTACGCCCATACAGCTTCGAAGGGCGTGGGCGGAAATTGAAATTCCTTTTGGACTGATTAAGGCAGGACGAATGCCCAATCATTTCGGGATGGGCCTATTTGCCAATGCGGGTGACGAGCCTTATCAGGAAGTGGGCAGTAGTCGAGATCGAATCGCTTTTGAAACCGCCTTTGGCCCGTATTATGTTCAGCCTGGGGTAGGTTGGCTGTACGAAGGGTATTTGGATCAATCGGCTGACGACGTTTATGAATATTTTTTGATTTTTGGACGAAAAACCGAAAGGGAGGATCTTGGCTTTTATCTTTCTTATCAATCCCAAGATTCGGCGGGGGCGACAGATCCAAATGGTGTTGCGACGAATGGATCTGTAGGGGGATTAGATACCTCTTATTGGGCTTTCGATTTTTATGGAATGGGCAAATTCGAGCTGGCGACTCTGATGGGTGAAGTCGTCTTGTTTAGTGGCAAGTTTTTAGGAAGAGATTTGCTCGCTCTCAATTCCGCCGTGAGAGCGGATTGGAACTTGGGCAAATGGAAATTACTGAATGAAGTGGGTTATTCTTCAGGAACTTCCGATTCTGATGTGACGAACAATGAAATCAAAACCTTCGCTTTTTCCAGAGACTACGACATTGCTCTGATTATTTTTGAGGAGGCTCTTCCAGGAGGCCCTAGTCTTAAAAATTCTTCCGGGGCTGAAAGTGGAAGCGCGAGTGCCCCTCATTCAGGAGCCGTTGCAAATGCCGTTTATGCCCGTCTGCGTTTTGGTTACGATGTTGCTGACTTTTTTCAACCCTATGTTAATGTTGTTCTTCCATATGCCATGAATCAGGCGGGTGGAGCGGGAGGTAAATTTTATGGAGTGGAGTACGATCTGATGACTCTTTGGCCCATTAACCCTCACTGGGAAGCGGAGTTTAGTTTTGGCCATTTGATTCCCGGTTCATTTTATGATCAGGTGTCAAAATCTCAATCTGCGGTCTTGATGCGTTTGGGAATTACAGCAAAGTTTTAAGCGAGGATTTTGTGACAGCAATTTTTGATGGCTTTCGATATAAAGATCACAAATTAGTAACGGACGGAGTGAGTTTGGAAGAAATTGCCGAGAAGGTTGGCACTCCCTGTTACGTTTACGTTGAATCGATTATCACTAAGGCGTATGAGGAGCTCGAACAATCTCTATCGACTATTCCTCATATTATTGCCTACTCCGTTAAAGCGAATCCGAATATTTCAGTCATCCGAACCTTAGGAAATTTGGGCGCCGGCGCAGATATTGTTTCGGGTGGGGAGCTTTTCCGAGCCCTCGAAGCTGAGATCCCTCCGGAAAAAATCGTCTTTTCAGGTGTCGGAAAAACTCGTGAAGAAATTGATTATGCCATTCGAAAAAAGATTTTATGTTTCAATGTCGAAAGCGAACAGGAACTTGTTAATATTGACTTGGTAGCGAAAAGTCATAAAAAAGTGGCGTCGGTTTGTATTCGAGTAAATCCCGATGTCGACCCCAAAACCCACCCCTATATTGCAACTGGTTTACGAAGATCTAAATTTGGAATTCCCTATCGAAAAGCTCTCGACCTTGTTCGAGCCGCTTTACGCCTTAAGAATGT
>CAZSZT010000001.1:0-993 GCA_964611175.1 uncultured Bacteriovoracaceae bacterium | reverse complement strand
AAGCCAGATCACCCAAATGGCCCCTTTTGTGGATGCCGCCAAACGAATGCTTAAGCTTCATGATCAGGTGATTAAACTCAAAGGCGAGATTACCCACCTCGATCTCGGCGGTGGTTTAGGAATTATCTACAATCGAGAAAGGCCCCCCACTATTAATTCATGGGCCCAAAGTCTTCTCAAAGAAATTCAGGATCGAAACGTTACTCTCATTTTGGAACCAGGTCGAAGCCTTGTCGGAAATGCCGGAGTCCTTCTCACTCGCGTTCTTTATGTGAAGCGAGGAGAAACCGATAATTTCGTTGTGGCCGATGCAGGAATGAATGACCTCATTCGTCCCTCTCTTTATGGCGCTTATCACGCGATTTTACCGGCGCATTATCGAAAATATAAAAAGATTCGAGCTTCTGTTGTCGGCCCCTGCTGTGAGTCCGGAGATATATTAACGGAATCTAGACGCATTCAGAATTTCCAACCCGGGGATCTGTTAGCCGTAATGAGTTGCGGGGCATATGGGGCCTCCATGTCGAATCATTACAATTCGCGGCCACGTGCCGCCGAAGTCTTGGTTCGCGATCAAAAATTCCATATTATTCGCGAACGAGAGACCTACGAAGATTTAATTGCGCGCGAGAAGGTTCCAACCTTCTTAAAACGCCCTACTGCAGCCTTGGCATAGAGAATATTGCTGTTATAACCCTATTACGATAGGGTCAGCTTGATGTTGTTTGAAGGAGTTTACACAGCCTTAATTACGCCTTTCCAAGACTCTGGGAATGGAATATGCGAAAAGACTTTTCGAGTCCTTATTGAGAGACAAATCGAAGCCAAAATTACAGGTTTAGTGATCGCGGGAAGTACGGGAGAAGGTCAAACTTTAACGATCGAAGAATGGAAAAAGGTTCTTGAAATCGGGGTTTCTTATCGAAAACAAATTCAAGTTGTTGGAGCTTGCGGATCTTCAGGCACTCAGCAAACCATTGAACGTTATCGTCT